>JBKOYW010000284.1:0-4370 GCA_046744275.1 Actinomycetota bacterium | reverse complement strand
CCGAAGCCCTCCCCGGTGAGTCTTCCGACGTCGTTGGTGAGGCCGATCATGAACAGCGCGATGACGAGCACGAAGCCGACGAACCCGGCACGCTCCATCACGCTGAACGGGATCGCGCGGCCGCGCACCTTCTCCGCCACCGCCCAGAAGATGTGCCCGCCGTCGAGCGGCAGGAACGGGAACAGGTTGATGACTCCGAGCGACAGGGAGATGATCGCGAGCAGGTAGAGCGCCCGCTCGGTGCTGAGCTCGATCGTCTGGCGCGTCACCTCGTAGGAGCCGACCACGCCGGAGATGTCCTTGCGCTTGTCGGACTGGAACACGCCCGCGATCGTCTCGACCGTCTTGGACGTGAAGAACCACATCTGGCTCACGGACTCGTCGGCCGCCTCGATGGGCCCGATCGCCCGCGGAACCGTGCCGGTCTGGAAGCCGAGGAACATGTCGTCCTCCGCCGCGCTGTAGACCGGCGCGAGCCGCAGCGTGCGCTCGTGCCCGTCGTTCGTGACGACCACGGTGGCGGGCGTCGCGGCGCGGCAGCCGTCGACCGGCTCGCCGGCGCAGCGATGCGACGCGATCTGCTCGCGCAGCCTCGGGAAGTCGCCGCGCACGCCGTCGACCGACACGATCTGGTCACCCACGCGGAGCGCGCCGATCGCCGGCTCCGCGGTGACGCGCTCGACCTTCCCGGTTCCCTCGCTGACGCCGTTGGCCCACAGCAGCGCCCACAGGATCAGGAACGCCAGCACGATGTTGACCGCCGGCCCGGCCGCGATCACCACGACGCGCTTCCACACCGGCTGGCGGAAGTAGGCGCGATGGGCCACCTCCGGCGGGATCTCCTCCGCCGGGTTCATGCCGGTGATCTTCACGTAGCCCCCGAGCGGGAGCGCCCCGATCGCGTACTCGGTCTCGCCGCGCTTGTGGCGGGCGATCAGCGGCGGGAAGAACAGCGAGAAGCGCTCGACGCGCATGCCGACGGCCTTGGCCGCGGTGAAGTGGCCGAACTCGTGCAGGATGATCAGCGCGGCGAAGCCGAGGAAGGCGAGGACGAAGCTCATGCGCGCACCGCGATCAGCTCGCCGGCCACCGCCCGCGCCTCGGCGTCGGCGCGGTAGAGCGAGTCGAACCCGTGAACGCCCGCGGCGCCGACGCGCTCGAGCGTGGCCTCGATGACCGCCGGGATGCCCATGAACGCCAGCCGACCGCCCAGGAAGGCGTGCACGGCGACCTCGTTGGCCGCGTTGAGCACGCACGGGCCCGTGCCGCCGGCCACGGCAGCCTCGCGGGCTATCCGCAGACATGGGAACGCGTCCTCGTCGGGCGGCTCGAACGTCAGCGAGCCGAGCTCGGCGAGATCGAGCGTCCGGACCGGCACGTCGACGCGCTCGGGATGGTGCAGCGCATAGGCGATCGGCACGCGCATGTCGGGATGGCCGAGGTGCGCGAGCGCGGCGCCGTCGCACATCGTCACGAGCGCGTGGATGATCGACTGCGGGTGCACGACGATGTCGATCGCGTCGTAGGGCGTGCCGAACAGGTGGTGCGCCTCGATCACCTCGAGGCCCTTGTTCATCAGCGTCGCGGAGTCGATCGTGATCTTGCCGCCCATGTCCCAGGTCGGGTGCATGAGCGCCTCGTCGACGGTCACGCCGTCCAGCTCGGCCCGCGAGCGGCCCCGGAACGGGCCGCCGGACGCGGTCAGAACGAGCCGGTCGATCGTCCCGGCGCGGCCGTGCTCGGCCCCGATCAGCTGGTGAAGCGCGGAGTGCTCGGAGTCGACGGGGATGATCTGCGCCCCAGTCGCCTCCGCCAGCGCGGTGACAAGCTCGCCGCCGACCACCAGCGACTCCTTGTTGGCCAGCGCGAGGTCGATCCCCTCGGTGAGCGCGACGATCGTCGGGCCGAGCCCGGCCGAGCCGACGATCGCGTTCAGCACGAGGTCGGCGTCGGAGCCGGCGACGAGCTCGACCAGGCCCTCGGCGCCCGCGAGCACCTCACCCTCGGTCCAGCCCTCGGCCGCCCGCGCGGCCGCGTCGGGGTCCGACAGCGCGATCCGGCGCACGCCGTGCGCGCGCGCCTGGGCCACGAGCGCCTCGTGCGCCGTGCCCGCGGACAGGCCGACGATCTCGAACTCGTTGCCGACCACGTCGAGCGCCTGCGTGCCGATCGAGCCGGTCGACCCGAGGATAAGGAGTCGCCTCATCAGCGACCCATTGTGGCAAGAGGGCGTAAGCCCGCCTAAAGCGTCATGGGTGACGCTGAGCCGGTCAAAAGCGCCGGCCGGAGGCCGAGCAAGGGGTATCTCCTAAGGGCCCGATGAAAGGCCGCGTGCGTGGCGCAGGAGCGGCCGCACGAACCAGATGGAGATCAGGAGCACGGCGACGCCGGCGGGCCAGAACCACGTCCTGCCGAGATCGAACAGGTAGTCGGTGATGAGCGTCACGGCGCCGACGATCGCCAGCGTGAGGAACACGAGCCCGGCGATCAGCAGGCGGTTGGCGGACTCGACGATGTACGCGCGTTCGCGCTGGTGGAACCGAAGCCGGTGCGTGGCGGTCGGCGCGATGAAGCACGCGGTCGAGCACGCGGTGGCCAGGAGCACCGCGAAGAACAGGTCGCGCTGGAAGTCGGTGACGCGCGTGAAGCCCTGGGAGAACGGCACGGTGAGCAGGAAGGCGAACAGGATCTGGACGCCCGGCAGCGCGACGCGCAGCTCCTGCAGCAGCTCCGCCATCTGACGGTCCCGCTTGATCTCCTCGTCGGTGCGTGTGTCCTCGGCCATCGTGTTAAAGGAGCGCGAGCCAGACGTAGTACCCGGTGATGATCGTGAAGAACGCCGCGTCGAGGCGGTCCAGCGCGCCGCCGTGCGCGCCGAACAGCGTGCCGGCGTCCTTGGTCCCGGCGTCGCGCTTGACCGCGGACTCGAGCAGGTCGCCGACCGGGGCCGCGGCGCCGACCGCCGCGCCGAGGATCAGCGCCTGGCCGTGGGTCAGCCAGTCCTGGTAGAGCCCGGCCGCCCAGGTGGCCACGACGGCTGTCAGGAAGCCGATCACGAGGCCCTCGACGGTCTTGTTGGGCGAGATCCGCGGCGAGAGCTTGCGCGTGCCGAAGTAGCGGCCGCCCAGGTAGGCGCCGGTGTCGCCCAGGAACGTGCCGACGAGGATGTCGACGATGATCCCGTCGCCGTGCGTGGTCTCGCGCAGGAGGATCGCGTGGGCGATCGCCATCCCGACCCAGACCACCCCGAACGTCGTGATCGACATGCCCGCGGTCAGCGACGGGCCCTCGCGGCGCGGCATCGCGAGGCCGAGCAGGAAGACGAGCGGCACGAACGCGACGAGCGCGAGCAGCACCTGCCGGTCCCCGCCCTCCAGCGCGGCCACGGCGAGGCCGCCGAGCGCCAGGAAGCCGGCCAGCCTGATCGGCCGCACGTTCTCGTACATGCGGAACAGCTCGTGCAGGCACACCCAGCCGAGCACGAGGATGCCGAGCGCGAAGATCCACCCGCCCGCGGCGATGATGAAGATCGCGTACGCGATCGCCGGGATCGCGGCCAGGACGCGCAGCGAAAGGTCCGAGCCGCCGCGGCGGCGCCGCCGCGGTCGTGCCCGGCGCGTGCTCATCGCCCGCCGAACCGGCGCCGGCGCACCTCGTACTCGCCGAGGGCCGCCTCGAAGTCCTCGCGTGAGAAGTCGGGCCACAGCACCTCGGTGAAGTGCAGCTCCGAGTAGGCCGACTGCCACAGCAGGTAGTTCGAGAGCCGCTGCTCGCCGCTGGTGCGGATGATGAGGTCGGGATCGTGCATGTCCGGCGCGTACAGCAGCGCGCGGAACTCCTCCTCGGTCGAGCCGGTGAACGACCGCGCTGCGTCGATGATCTCGGCCCGGCCGCCGTAGTTGAACGCCACGAAGAGCGTGATCCGCTCGTTGGCGGCGGTCTTCTCCTCGGCCCACCGCATCTGCTCGAGCAGCTCGGCCGCGACGCCCTCGCGGCGGCCGATGAACCGCATCCGCACGCCCTCGTCGTCGAGCTCGGGGGTCTCGGCGAGGATGCGTTCGGAGAACATGGCCATCAGTGCCGCCACCTCCTCGGGCGGGCGCGACCAGTTCTCGGTCGAGAACGAGTAGACGGTCAACTCGTGCACGCCGAGGTCGACGGCGTCACGGAGGCGGGCCTTGACGGTGTCGGCTCCCGCCCGGTGCCCCTCCTCGACGGGCAGGCCCCGTTGCCGGGCCCAGCGTCCGTTGCCATCCGTGATGATGGCGACGTACGAGGCGCTCACACCTCGAGGATCTCTTCTTCCTTGGCCTTGAGGACCGCGTCGAGCTCCTTGACCTTCTCGTCCGTGAGCTTCTGGAGCGCCTCCT
>JBKOYW010000313.1:0-9501 GCA_046744275.1 Actinomycetota bacterium | reverse complement strand
CGCCGGGCCTGGCGGCGGCACGCTGTTCGGCGGCGAGCCCGGCCCGTTGCGGCTGCTCAACGAGGCGCTCGGCGGCCAGGCCGGCTGGCTGCTCGGCGTCGCGCTGGTCGGCGGCATCGCCCTCATCGCGCTCACGCGGCTCCGCCGCACCGACCCTCGCACCGGTTGGCTGATCGCGGTCGGCGGCACGGCGCTCACCACCGCCGTCGCCTTCAGCCGCGCGGAGGGGATCTTCCATCCGTACTACGTCGCCCAGCTCGCGCCGTTCACGGCAGCGCTGGTCGGCGCGACCGTCGCCACGATGCGCGACAGCCGGATCATCGCCCCCGCCGCCATCCTCGCCGGCGTCGCGACCGAGCTGATGATCCTAGGCGGGGACGCCGCCTGGGTCGCCGCGGCCGGCGTCGGCGCGGCGGTGCTGCTCGCGAGCGACATCCTCACCAGGACCGCTCGGGCGTACATCGTGGCGGCGGCTATGGCGGTCCTGCTGATCGCGCCCGCGAGCTGGTCGGTGCAGACGCTGAACCACGCGACGAGCGGCACGTTCCCCGCCGGCGGCCCCGCGGAGACCGCAGGCTTCGGTGGTGGCGGCGGCATGCCCCCGGGCGGTGGTGGCGGCAACATGTTCGGCGGCGACACCTCGACCGTCAGCGCCGCGCTCGAGTACGCCCAGGCGAACGGCGGCGGCACGGTAGCGGTGTCCAGCCAGTCCGGCGCGGCCGGCTCGCTGATCACCTCCGGAGCTGACATCGCCGCGATCGGCGGCTTCTCCGGCCGCGAGAGCCAGGTGAGCACCGAGTGGCTCGCCGACGCCGTCGAGGACGGCCGCATCCGCTACGTCCTCACCGACGGCGCCGACGGCCTTGGCAACGACAGCCGCATCGGATCGAGCCAGGTGATGGCCGCCGTCGAGGCGGTCGGGACGCCGACCGGCGTCGACGGCCTCTACGACCTCCAGGGCCTGGCGGACGAGCTCAGGTCACTGTGAAGCCGCCGTCGACCGTCACCGCCGTCCCCGTGATCCAGCCCGCCTCGGGGGAGACCAGCCAGTGGATCGTCCGCGCGACGTCCTCCGGCTCCCCGAGGCGGCCGACCGGGTAGCCCGCGGCCATGTCCGCCTCGCGCGCGTCGTAGTCGGGCCGATCGACGCGCGCGAGGGCGGTCCGCACCACCGCCGGGAGCACGGCGTTGCACCGGATCCCGTCGCCCGCGTACTCGAGCGCCACGCAGCGGGTGAGGGCGATCAGCGCGCCCGTGGCCGCCGCGTACGGAGCGATGCCGGGCGCCGGCTTGACCACCAGCGTCGAGGAGACGTTGACGATCGCGCGGTCGCCCTCGGCGCGCAGGAGCTCGGGCAGCGCGGCGTGCAGGACCAGGAACGGGCCGCGCAGGTTGAGCGCGATCTGCTCGTCCCAGCGCTCGATGCCGACCTCGTGCAGCCGCACGTTGCGCCGGATCACGCCGGCGTTGTTGACGACCACGTGCAACCCGCCGAACTCGCGCACCGTCTCCCGCACCGCGCGCTCCGCCTCCTCGGGCACCGACATGTCGCCCGCGACCGCCAGGGCGCGGTCGCCGATCTCCGCGACGACCTCCTCCAGCGGCTCCGACCGCCGCCCCACGACCGCGACCGCCACGCCGTCGGAGGCGAGCCTCAGGGCGGTGGCACGACCGATGCCCGTGCCGCCGCCGGTGACCAGCGCGACCCTGTCCACGTCTCAGCTGTCGAGCTCGACCCGCATCGCGGCGGCCAGCGCGCCGCCGAACACCTGCAGCGTGTCGCGGAAGCGCACGGTCAGCGGGCCGCCGAACGGCTGGCGGTCGAGCACCTCGAGGCGGTCGCCGAGGCAGACGCCGCGCTCGGACAGGTAGCGCAGCATCGCGGGGTCGGAGTCCGAGACCCGGACGAAGCGGCCGCGGGCGCCGGCCTCGAGGTCGGCCAGGCTGCGCGTCGTGCTCTCGTCGATCTGGAGCTGCGCGTCGGGGATCGGGTCGCCGTGCGGGTCGTGCGTCGGGTTGCCAAGCTTGGCCGCGATGCGCGCCTCGAGGTCCTCGGACAGGACGTGCTCCAGCGCCTCGGCCTCCTCGTGCACGCGGTCCCACGGCACGTCGAGCTGCGTCGCCAGGTAGAGCTCGAGCAGCCGGTGGTGGCGCAGCACCTCGAGCGCGAGCCGCTCGCCCTCCTCGGTCAGCTGCACGCCGCGGTACGGGACGTGGGCGACCAGCCCGAGGTCGGCGAGCTTCTTGATCATGCCCGACGCCGACGCCGCGGTGACCTCGAGCCGGTCGGCGAGATCGTTGGTGGCGACCGGGTCGCCGGTGCGGTGCTGGAGCGAGTAGATCGCCTTGGCGTAGTTCTCGACTGCCTCAGAGGAACCCGTCATACGCTCACCAGCAGCCCCGTCGTGAACATCAGCGCCATGCCGGAAAGCAGCCCGGCGACCGCCGCCGGATGCAGCGTGCGGCCGGCGCCGTCGCGCAGCGACGGCGCGAGCTGGACGATCACCTGCACGATCGCGCCGGCGCCGAAGCCGAACAGGAAGGCGGCGAGGCTCGCGTTGAACGCGGCCGCGCCGATCCAGGCGCCGAGCACCGCGGGAGCGCCGGCCACCAGGCCGAGCGCAGCGAGGCGGCCGAGCGACGGGCGCAGGTGCGCGACCGGCGCCACAATCGCGAGGCCCTCGGTCGTGTTGTGCAGCGCGAAGCCGACGACCAGGAACGCGCCCAGCGCGAGGGCGCCGACCGAGTACGCCGAGCCGATCGCCACGCCCTCGCCGAGGTTGTGCAGCCCGATGCCGACCGCCACCAACATCGCCAGCGTCCCGCCCGACGCGCCGGCCGCGCGCGCGGCGCGGCGGCGCTGCGCGAGCCACTCCGACACGCCGGTCAGCAGCAGGTAGGAGACGACGCCGCCGACGAGCACGAGCGCGGCGCCGCCGAACGCCTGCGAGCCCTCGCCGGCCAGCTCGAAGCCCTCGAGCGTGGCGTCGATCGCCAGGAAGGCGAGCAGGCCGACCGTCAGCGCCATCACCACGCGCACCCACGACGGCGGAATCCGCCGGATCCACGGCAGCCACAACATTCCCAGGGCGACCGGGATCACGCCGACGTAGACGCCGAGCAGCGCCATCAGCCCGAAGAACGAGAGGTCGTTGGCGGGCGTCTCGACCGCCACCGGGATCTCGTGCGCGAACGTTCCGCCGCTCGAAGTGATGAGCGCGACCTCGTACGCCTCGCCCTCGATCCACGGCTGCTGGATCCGCACGGTCGCGGTCTCCAGCCGGCCGATCGGGCCGTCGACGCCGGAGAACTGCGCGAACGCGTCGTTCACGACCGCCTGCGCGATCGTCACCTCGTCCGGCCCGTCGTTGCGGACGGTCAGCTCGATCACGCCCGGCGTCAGCTTCGTGCGCTCGACCGCCAGCTCCTCCGCGGGCGGCCCGCGTCGCTCGCCGAGGCCGGGGCCGTCGAGCACCGCGAAGGCGCCGACCGCGAGCATGATCAGCACGAGCGGGAGCAGTCCGAGGAGCCAGGACGGCACCCGGCTCGAGCGCAGCTCCTCGACGGTCGCGGCGCGGCCCTCCATCACGTGACCTCGAAGAAGCCCTGCCAGCCGAGCTCGGTGAACTCGGACTGGTGCGCGTGGAACATGAACTTCCCGGCGTGGGCGAAGCGCCACTCGAGGATGCCGCGCTGACCCTGGCAGAGCATCACCGTGTCGGTGAACTCGGACGGCGTCTTCGACGTCCCGGTCGGGAAGTAGCTGAAGAGGTTCCCGTGCAGGTGGAACGAGTTGATGAGGTCGAACTCGAGCACGTTGACGAGGTAGATCCGCACCAGCTCGTCGCGCTTGACCTGGATCGGCGTGTGCATGTACGCGAAGGGGATCGAGTTCGCCGCGTACATCTCGTTCGCCCGGTCGAAGTTGGTGTCGAACCCGTTCATCACCATCACGAGCTCCTCTGCGTCCTCGCGCCCATCGGCGGGGTCGACGATGAACGCGCCGTAGAGGCCCTTCGTGATGTGCTCGGCCAGCGGGCGGACGTGGCAGTGATAGAGGTGCAGGCCGGCGGGCAGGGCGTCGAACTCGTAGACGGTCGTGCCGCCGGGCTCGATCTCACCGGCGCCGAGGCCTGGCACGCCGTCCATCTCGGCCGGGTGGATGCCGTGGAAGTGGATCGTGTGCGGGTGCGCGGAGGCGTTGCGGAAGGTGACCCGCAGCAGCTCGCCCTCTCGGCAGCGCAGCGTGGGGCCGGGGACGCGCTGGTTGTATGTCCAGGCCGCGAACTTCACGCCGGGCGCGACCTCGATCTCGTGCTCGGACGCGTACAGCTCCCACTCGCGCACGACGCGGCCGCTCGCCAGCCGCCGCGTGGTTCCCCAGTCGAAGTCGCGCAGGACCTCGTGCGGATCGAACCCGTTGGCCGCGTGGTCGACCGTGAGGCCGTCGCGGAAGTCGGCGTGGCCGCCCGCGCCGTGCGCGCCGCCGTGGTGCTGCGCGGCGGCCTCCGCCTCCCACGGATGGGAGTGCGGGACGGTGCTGTGCAACAGCGCCGCGCCGCTGGTGGCGGCGAGCGAGCCTGCGAGCAGCTTTCGGCGTGTCAGTTCTGCCACACCACAGATTATGGCATGCCTAAATCAGATTGTCGAGGGGCCGAGAAGAGCAGCCAGCGTGCGTGATCCAGGAGCCGTTCGGGCGGATAGGACCGTGGGTCGGAGAGCAGCAGGCGGGCCGCCTCGTCGGCCACCGCCGAGAGCGCGCGTGCCGTCAGCTCGGGGTCGGGCGAGCCGGCCGCGGCGGTCGCAAGCTGCTTCACGACGGCCGCGCGCCCCGCCGCGATCCGCTCGCGCAGCAGTGCCGGCGCGCCCTCCGGCGGGACGAGCACGAGCCGCCATGTGATGGGATCGCTCTCGACGGCCTGCAGGTAGGCGCGAAGCGTCGTGAGCAGCCCCTCGCGCGGGTCGTCGCCGAGCCGCGACGGCATGAACGCCACGAGCTGGGCCAGCGCGCGGGCCGTCTCGCGCTCGACGAGCGCGTCGAGCAGGGAGGGAAGGTCGTCGAAGTGGCGATAGATGATCGGCCTGGTGATGCCGGCCCGCCGAGCCACGGCCTCGATCGAGACCGCGTGGAAGCCCTCCTCTGCGACCACGGCCTTCGTCGCATCGAGCAGATGCTCGCGCCGTGCCGGGGCCTTCATGCGTGTGACCGTGCTCACCATCGAAGATGTTACATACCCGTAACTTACGGGCATCAAGACCGCGATGAACCACGACACCGACATCGCCATCGTCGGCAGCGGCTTCAGCGGCCTCGGCATGGCGATCCGCCTCAAGCAGGCGGGCCTGCACGACTTCATCGTCCTCGAGCGCGCCGACGAGGTCGGCGGCACCTGGCAGGCCAACACGTATCCCGGCTGCTCATGCGACGTGCCGTCGCACCTGTACTCGTTCGCGTTTGCGCCCAACCCGGACTGGACGGAGACGTACTCCACGCAGCCGGAGATCTGGGCGTACCTGCAGCGCTGCGCCGACGAGTTCGGCGTCCGCCCGCACGTCCGTCTGAACTGCGCGGTCGAGTGCGCCACCTGGCGCGAGGACGAGCGCCGCTGGGAGCTGGAGACGTCGGACGGCGTCGTGCGCGCCCGCATGCTTGTCGCCGGCATGGGCCCGCTGACCGAGCCGCGGATCCCCGACATCCCCGGGCTCGAGCGCTTCACCGGCGAGGTCTGGCACTCGGCTCGCTGGAACCACGACTTCGACCTCGACGGCAAGCGGGTCGCCTCGATCGGCACCGGCGCCTCGGCGATCCAGTACGTCCCGGAGATCCAGCGGCAGGTCGCGCAGCTGCACGTCTTCCAGCGCACGCCGCCGTGGGTCGTGCCGCACTCCAGCCGGCCGATCCGCGACTGGGAGCGGCGCCTGTTCCGCCGCGTGCCGGTGGCGCAGCGGCTCGTGCGCGGCGGCATCTACGCCGGCCGCGAGGCGCTCGTGCTCGGCTTCGTGAAGAACCCGCGGCTCATGAAGGTCGTCGAGCGGCTCGCCCGCAAGCACATGGAGCTGCAGATCGACGACCCCGAGCTGCTGGAGAAGGTCATGCCCGACTACACGATCGGCTGCAAGCGGATCCTGCCGTCGAACCACTGGTACCACACGCTCGGCAAGCCGAACGTCGAGCTCGTCACCGAGGGCATCAGCGAGGTCCGCGCCAACTCGCTCGTCGCCGCCGATGGGTCCGAGCGCGAGGTCGACGCGATCATCCTCGGTACCGGCTTCCAGGTCACCGACATCCCCGCCGCGCACCGCGTCCGCGGCCGCGGAGGGAAGCTCCTCGACGACCTCTGGCACGGCAGCCCGCGCGCGCACCTCGGCACCTCGATCGCCGGCTTCCCGAACCTGTTCTTCCTCCTCGGCCCGAACACCGGGCTCGGGCACAGCTCGATGGTCTACATGATCGAGTCGCAGATCGGCCACGTGATGGACGCGCTCCGGCTGATGCGCGAGCGCGGCGCCGAGACGATCGAGGTCCGCGCCGACGCCCAGGCGCGCTACAACGCCGAGCTCGAGCGCAGGCTCGAGGGCACGGTGTGGAACACCGGCTGCGCGAGCTGGTACCTGGACCGGACCGGCCGAAACGCGACGATCTGGCCGGACTGGACGTGGCGCTTCCGCCGCCGCGTGGCGACCCTCGATCCCGCGGAGTACCGGCTCGACGCGCCCGTCGCCGTCCCGCAGGCGGTCCCGGCTTGACCCGGGTCCTCATCACCGGCGCGGCCGGCGGCATCGGGTCGGCCGCGGCGGCCGAGCTGCGGGCGCGGGGCGCGCGCGTGGTCGGGCTCGACCTCGCGCCCGGCGAGGACATCCTGGCGTGCGACGTGCGCGACCAGGCGTCGGTCGACCGTGCGGTGGCCGAGGCCGTGCGGCGGCTCGGCGGGCTCGACGTGCTGATCAACAACGCGGGCATCGGCGCGCCGCAGAGCGCCGGCCTGGCGCCCGACGACGCCGCGCTGGCGGTCATCGACGTCAACCTGATCGGCCCCTGGCGCGTCACGTCGGCTGCGCTGCGGGAGCTGCGCGAGTCGCGCGGGCGGGTGGTCAACGTCGCCTCCGGCCTCGCCCACCTGGCGCTGCCGTTCGGCACCGCGTACTGCATGAGCAAGCGCGGCCTAACGTCCTACTCCGACGCCCTGCGGCTCGAGTACGGCGACGAGATCACGGTCACGACCGTCTACCCGGGCTACATCCGCACTCCGATCCACGACGCCTCGCACGCTGCCGGCGTCGGGCTCGAGGGCCACGTTCCGGTCGAGCGCGTCCAGGACGCGGCGCGCACGCTCGCCCGCGCGGCGCTCGGGCCGCCGGCGCGCGACCTCGCCACCACCCGCAACGGGACCGTGGGCTACGCGCTCATGCGCCACCTGCCGCGGCGGCTTCTCGACGCGGTCGTGCGCCGGCGTCTGGCGCGGGTCAGGCTCCCGGCTTCGTGACCATCAGGAACACGGCCGCGATCACCAGCAGGCCCGCGACGGCGCCCATGATGCCCTCCGTCCGCGCCTTCTTCTGGTAGTCGTCGGACACGTTCCCGGTCTCGTCGATCTCGCGCTGCGCCTGCGCGGCGAGGCGGCGGTCGGTCGGGATGAAGTAGGCGCCGTTCATGGCGCCGAGCACGATCGCGATCAGGAACGTGGCGCTGATCCAGAACGACCCGAACTCCCAGTCGCCGTCGATCGTCTGGTAGATGCCGGTGAGGATGATCAGTCCCAGCCCCGGCCCGGCGAGCCGCTGGTTGATCGCGAGCCCGGCCTGGTGCACGTACGGCAGGTGCCTGACGCCGACCTT
This sequence comes from Actinomycetota bacterium, assembly GCA_046744275.1. Classification (GTDB taxonomy): domain Bacteria; phylum Actinomycetota; class Thermoleophilia; order Solirubrobacterales; family Solirubrobacteraceae; genus DASSUW01. Next base: position 1,665 of record JBKOYW010000313.1, on the reverse strand, counting down.
CATCGCGACCGGGAACATGATCGCCTCGGCGAACGTCGCGCCGAAGCCGAATACGACGGCCGAGACGTGGATCCAGACGGAGATGCTGTAAGCGTCGATCTCGGCGAACGTCATGGCGCGAAGACGATCTTGCCAAAGACGTCGCCCTCGGCCATCGCCGCGAAGCCCTCGCGGGCGTCGGACAGCGGAAGCACGCGGTCGATCTCGGGCCGGATCCCGCTCGTCTCGCACAGCCGGGCGAGCCGCGCGAGCTCGTCGCGCGTGCCCATCGTCGAGCCGATCACCTGCAGCTGGAGGAAGAACACGCGCCGCAGCTCGGCGGACGGCGCGTCGCCGCTGGTGGCGCCCGAGACCACGAGCGTCCCGCCGGGGCGCAGCGAGCGCAGCGAGTGCTTCCACGTCGCCTCGCCGACCGTCTCGAGCACGGCGTCGACACGCTCCGGCAGCTTGGCGCCACTCTCGAACGCCTCGTGCGCGCCGAGCTCGACCGCCTTCTCGCCCTTGCCGGGATCGCGGCTGGTGACCCACACGCGCAGGCCGGCGTGGCGGGCGAGCACGACCGCGGCGCTGGCGACGCCGCCGCCCGCGCCCTGGATGAGGATCGTGTCCCCGGGCTGGACGCCGGCCTTGACGAACAGCATCCGGTAGGCGGTCAGCCATGCGGTCGGCAGGCAGGACGCCTCCTCGAACGAGAGCGCGTCGGGCTTGGGCACGAGGTTGCTGCGCGGCACCGCCACCCGCTCGGCCAGCGCGCCCTGGTGCTTCTCCGACAGCAGCGTGCGCTTGGGGTCGAGCGTCTCGTCGCCGCGCCAGTCGGCGGTCGCGATCACCGAGTGCACGATCACCTCGTTGCCGTCCGGGTCGACGCCGGCGGCGTCGCAGCCGAGGATCATCGGCAGGCGGTCCTCGGGGAGCCCGACGCCGCGCAGCGACCACAGATCGTGGTGGTTGAGCGAGGCGGCGCGCACGTCGACGGTCGTCCAGCCGTCGGGCGGCTCGGGATCGGGGCGCTCGCCGACCTCCAGGGCGGCGAGCGGGTCATCGGCGTTAGTCGAGCTTGCGTAGACGGCGAGCATGCCGTCTCGCCTACCCGTCGTACAGGGCGCTGAACGTGTCCGCGTAGCGCTTCTCGACTACTGCGCGCTTGACCTTCATGGTCGGCGTCAGCTCGCCCGCCTCCTGGCTGAGGTCGTTCTCGAGCACCGTGAACTTCTTGACCTGCTCGATGCGGGCGAAGCGGGAGTTGGCCTCGTCGACCTCCTTCTGCAGCGCCTCGCGGACGCGCGGGTCGTCGGCCATCGTGCTCACGTCGCCGTCGATCCCGAGCTCTGATGCGAGCGCCGGCGCCTCGTCGGCGTCGAGCGTGAGCAGCGCCACGAGGTAGGAGCGGTTGTCCCCGTACACGACCGCCTGCGAGATCCAGCGCGACTCGCGCAGCGCGTTCTCGATGTTGGTGGGCGAGATGTTCTTGCCGCTCGACGTGATGATCAGGTCCTTCTTGCGGCCGGTGATGCGCAGGAAGCCGTCGTCGAGCTCGCCGAGGTCGCCGGTGCGCACGGCGTCGCCGTCGAACACGTCCCGGGTCGCCTCCTCGTTGCGGTGGTAGCCCTTGAAGACGTTCGGGCCGATGAGCAGGATCTCGCCGTCTTCGGCGATCTTCACGTC
>JBKOYW010000503.1:0-4325 GCA_046744275.1 Actinomycetota bacterium | reverse complement strand
TCTCCACGAAGGGTCGCCACCAGCCGGCGCAGGTGTACGTGGCGAAGGGCAACGCGATCGCGCCGAAGATCCCGATGGTGGTGCTCGTCGATAAGGGCACGGCCTCGGCCGCCGAGATCGTGACCGGCGCGCTGAAGGATCGCGGTCGCGCCAAGGTGGTCGGCACGCACACCTACGGCAAGGGGGTCTTCCAGGAGATCCAGACGCTTTCGAACGGCGGGGCGCTCGACATCACCGTCGGCGAGTACTTCACGCCGAGCGGGCGCAACCTGGGCGGCGGCGGCGTGCGCAAGGGCGCCGGCATCACGCCCGACGTGCAGGCGTCCGACAACCCGAGCACGAAGCCGGACGAGGCGCTCCAGGTCGCGCTCAAGACGGTCGCGCGGTGAGGCACCGCGAGCGAGCGCGGCCGGCCGAGCGCTCCGGCGGGCCGATCGTCGCCGTGCTGGAGAAGCACGGCCGCTTCATGGCGGCGACGCCGTTCTTCACCCGTTCGAACCGGATCTCGCTCGACAAGCCGCGCAATATCCGCGTCGGCGACCTCGTGATCGTGCAGCCGGTCGGCGCCCGCGGCGGGCACGGCAAGATCGTCAAGCGGATCGGCCGCCCGGACGTCGCGCGCGACGTGCTCGAGGCGCTGATGCTCGACCGCGGGCTGCGGCGGCGCTTCGACCCGCTCGTCGAGCGCGAGGCGCGCGAGGCGCCCGACCACGTCCCGGAGGTCCCGCGGCTCGATCTGCGCGACCTGCCGACCTTCACCATCGACCCGCCGACCGCACGCGACTTCGACGACGCCATCTCCGCCGAGGCGCTCGACGACGGCGCGGTTCGCGTGTGGGTCCACATCGCCGACGTCGCCGCCCACGTGCGGCCGGGCTCGCACGTGGATCGCGAGGCGTTCAAGCGCGGCACGTCGGTCTACGTGCCCGGGCATGTGGAGCCGATGCTGCCCGAGGACCTCTCGAACCAGGCCTGCTCGCTGGTGCCCTACCAGGACCGCCTGGCGGTCACCGTCGAGCTCGACCTCGCGGGCGCGAGGGTGCGCCCCACCGCGTTCCATCGCTCGATCATCCGATCCGACAAGCGCCTCGCCTACCCCGAGGTCGACGCGATCTTCGCCGGCGCGGCGCAGGCGGAGGAGCCGTGGGCGGAGCCGCTGGCCGCCGCCCGCCGGGCCGCCGCGGCGCTGCATGAGGCGCGCCGGGGAGCGCTCGACGTCGAGACCACGGAGCCTGAGTTCGACTTCTCGCGCGAGGGGCACGTCACCGCCCTGGTGCCGAGCGAGCAGACCGAGTCGCACCGCCTGATCGAGCACCTGATGATCGCCGCCAACGAGGCCGTGGCGACGCTGCTGGAGACGCGCAAGCTGCCCGCGCTCTACCGCGTGCACGAGCGGCCGGAGCCCGCGCGCGTCGAGCAGCTCGCCGACCAGCTCGCCTCGCTCGACATCCCGACGCCGCCGCTGCCGCAGTCGATGACGCCGCAGCAGGCGGCCGACGCCGTGGCGGAGATGGCGTCACTCGTGGATGCGCAGGTGCGGCGACGACGCTACGGCCGGATTGCGTTCACGTCTCTGGTGCTCCGTGCGCTCAAGCAGGCCCGCTACTCGTCGCGCAATCTCGGGCACTCGGGCCTGCGGTCGCCGCGCTACTGCCACTTCACGTCGCCGATCCGCCGCTATCCCGACCTCGTCTGCCACCGTTCGCTGCTGAACGCGATCGGCGCGGGCGAGGACCTGCCGGCGTCGTCGCGATTGGATGCCGAGGCCGAGTGGTGCTCCCAGCGCGAGCGCGACGCGGCCGACATCGAGCGCAAGGCGGACGCCGTCGCGCGCTGCTTCCTGCTCGAGACCGAGCTGTTCGAGGCAGGCTGGGACCGCGAGTTCGAGGGCGAGGTCACCGGCGTGATCGGCGCCGGCGCGTTCGTGGCCTTCGGTGAGGGCCACGAGGGGATGCTGCCGGTGCGCCGCCTGACCGGCGACTGGTGGGAGCTGAACGAGCTGGAGACGATGCTGATCGGAGCCGGCAGCGGCGACCGGATCCGGCTCGGAGACCCGGTTACTGTGCGCGTGGAGAAGGTCGACGCCCCGCGGGGGCGGGTCGACCTCGTACCAGCCTGATATCGGCGCACTCGGCGCAGACCGGCTCGGGGACGATGCCGGTCCGCATGAGCTGCGCGAAGACCTGGCAGCCGAGGCAGAACGCGAACACGGACTCGAGCGTGGCCGCGATCAGCAGGGCGGCGACCAGCACGCCGGCGGCCGTCGTCGCGCCGAAGCCGAGCGCGAGCACGGCGGCGGTCGTGCTGATGGCGGCACCCATGGCCTGCGCGAAGCGCTTGGGCGGGCCGGCGACGTACTTCGGCTCGCCGAGGCGCGGCGCCGCGACAGCGGTCGCGAACCGGCCGAGCGGGCTCAGCGTCGGTCCGGTAAGCACGCGCGCCCAGAAGCCGTACACGACGGGCACCAGCAGCCAGTACGCGCCCGTCGCCAGAATGAGAAGGGCCGTGAGCGCCACGACGCCTGCTACCACACGGGCAGCCTTCTCGTTGACAGGATGGGGGAACGAGAACACGTCGCTGGAATTGTACGAACCCTGATCTGAAATGCCGGATATCGCCACCAATCGCCAGGCGCGCCACCGCTACCACTTCCTCGAGACGTGGGAGGCCGGCCTCGTGCTCACCGGCACCGAGGTCAAGTCGCTGCGCGAGGGCAAGGCGCAGATCAAGGACGGCTACGCCACGGTGCGCGACGGCGAGGTCTGGCTGCACAACGTGCACATCCCGCCGTACGCGCCCGCCTCGCGCGACAACCACGAGCCCGAGCGCTCGCGCAAGCTGCTCATGCACCGGCGCGAGATCGAGCGGCTGATCGGCAAGACGCACGAGAAGGGCCTCACGCTCGTCCCCACACGCCTGTACTTCCGCGACGGCCGCGTCAAGGTCGAGATCGCGCTCGCCAAGGGCAAGGACGTCGGCGACAAGCGCCAGGCGATCAAGGAGCGCGAGATGAAGCGCGAGATGGAGCGCGCGATCCGCGCCCGCTAGTCGATCGTGAGCACGGCCTTGCCGGCGACGCGGCGGTCCATCAGCGCGGCGATCGCGCTGTCGGCGTCGCGCCAGCTGGTGGTGAGGTCGATCTGCGGGTCGAGGCGGCCGGCGGCCAGCTCGCTCACGAGCAGCGTGAGGTCGCGCTGCGCCGAGCGGTGGCGGACGAGCTCGTCGAATACGCGCAGGCCGTAGAGGCGCGGGGCGCCGCGGTTGTAGAAGCGTGAGATCTCGAACGTGGTCGGCTCCGGCGAGGAGGCGCCGAAGGCGACGATGGTGCCGTCGGGCGCCACGCGGGTGAAGGCGGCGGCGAGGCTCGCGCCGCCGACCGACTCGAGCAGCAGGTCGAACGGCTCGCCGTCCGGCTCGAGCTCGGTGATCAGCTCGTCGGCGCCGAGCTCGCGCAGGCCCTCGGCGCGCTCGGCGCTGCGGACGACACCGGTCACGTGGGCGCCGGCGCGCTTGGCGAGCTGGATCGCGAAGCGGCCGACGCCGCCGGCCGCGCCGGTGATCAGCACGCGGCGGCCGAGCAGCGGGCCGCCGACCTCGAGCGCGCGCACCGAGGTCAGGCCGGCCACCGGCAGGGTGGAGGCGGCCTCGAACGAGACGTCGTCCGGCAGTGGGACGATCCGGTCGGACGGGACGGCGGCCAGCTGTGCCCAGCCGCCCTCGCTCGCGAGGCCCACCACGCGCGTCCCGTCGGCCGTGACGCCGGCGACGTCCCAGCCGGGGATCGTCCCCTCGGCGCGGGCCGGGAGGCGCCGGATCTCGCCGCGGTTGAGCGAGACGGCTTTGACCTCGACGAGCGTCTCGGACGGGCCTACATGCACGTCGGGCGCCTCCCTGAGGGAGACGCCCGACGTGGCGGAGCGGTCGGCGACGAGCGCCAGCATCAACTGGCGCGGCCGGTGAACACGACAACCCGACGGAACGGCGGCCGCTTGGGAGGGGAGGAGGACGTACTCATGGGTCTCCTGTCTTCCGAAAGTACGACGACCATCGTACCAGATGTTCGACGACCGTCGTACAATCGAAGTAGATCATGCCGCGTATCCTCCATCATCCGCCCGTCGAGTCGCTCGAGCTGACCGCCGTCCTCCACGCGCTCGCCGATCCCATGCGGCTGGAGATCGTCCGCGCGCTCGCGTCCGAGGGCGGGTGCGAGATCCGCTGCGGCGCGTTCGAGCTTCCGGTCACCAAGTCGACCCGCACGCATCACTTCCGCGTGCTGCGCGAGAGCGGCGTGATCGAGCAGCACCCTGACGGAACCGCGCTCG
>JBKOYW010000050.1:0-3044 GCA_046744275.1 Actinomycetota bacterium | reverse complement strand
AACTTCAACCCGGCGTTCTCGACGTCCGACGACGGGCTCGACTGGAAACCGGCCAGGACGCTCATCCGCGTGGACCGCGAGCGGCCGTACGTGAAGGTCGCGTCGGACGGCGACGAGACGATCCACATGGCGTTCACCGACGGGCACCCGCGCGAGACGGCCACGAGCCTCTACTACGCCCGCTACACCGGCGGCAAGTGGTATCGCGTGGGCGGACGGCGCATCGGCGATCCGCCGTTCACGCCGGACGACGGGAACCGGATCTGGAGCGTCGCCGACACCGGCCACCGCGCCTGGGTGCACGACATCGCGTTCGACACCGCCGGGCGCCCGCGGATCGTCTACGCCGTCTTCCACTCGGCGACCGACCACCGCTACCGCCACGCCCGCTGGACGGGCGACGAGTGGGACGACCACCAGGTCACGCGCGCGGGCCGGTACTTCGACGACGACGGCGCCGAGGAGCAGTACTCGGGCGGGATCGTGTTCGACCACGCCAACCCGGCGAACGTCTACCTCTCGCGGCAGGTCGACGGCCAGTGGCAGGTCGAGCGCTGGCAGACGCCGGACGGAGGACGGACGTGGACCCACCGGTCGCTGACGGCGGGCTCGCTCGAGAAGAACGTCCGACCGGTGGTCGCCCGCGGCGGCGGCCCACTCTGGATGTGCGGCGGCTACATCAACTTCCGCCGCGACCGCACCGCGATCATCGCGTAGTGATCACGCGGCCTGACCCAACTCGTCCTCGCGCTCGCCCAGGCGGCCCAACCAGGCGTCTCGGTAGGCGCCGAGCGCGACCTGTGCGAGGCGCAGGCGCTGGACGTCGGAGGTGCCGGCGGCCGGGACCGTGTGGATGACGTCGCGCAGGAAGCGCTCGATGTGCTGGTCCTGCTGGCAGCCGTGCCCGGCGAAGATCTCGAGCGCCGCGCGCGCCGACGTCACGGATGGAGGGCGGCTCCTATTCCATCGCGGCGCTCGCCGCCGTTCGCGGTCGTCGCGTACGCGGCCACGAAGCCCTCTCGCCAGCTGGGGTAGCGCAGCGTCCATCCGAGCTCGCGCTTGGCCTTCGCGTTCGAGGCGCCGCGCGACTCGGTGGCCATCACGACCACGGCTTCGCCCGCGAACAGCCGCGCGAGCCAGCGGGGGAAGCGGCGGGGCGGCTTGGCGCCGAGCACGTTCGCCAGCACAGGCAGCCATTCGCGCATCGGGGCGGGCTCGTCGTCGACGATGTTGTAGATGCCGGCTCCGCCGTGTTCGAGCGCGAGCACGGTCGCCGTGGCGGCGTCGTCGAGGTGGATGTACGACCAGACGCCGGCGCCGTCGCCGACGATCGGGAACATCCGCTTGCGGACGGGCTCGGGCATCCCGTCGTTGGGCGCACCGTAGAAGACGCCGTAGCGAAGCGCGATCCCGCCGGCGTCGGTGACCGCCTGGTCGAGGTAGCGCATCGCGGCGTTCGACTCGCGCGCCGCCGGCACCGGCATGGGGTCAAGCGGATCCTCCTCGGTCTTCACGGGCCCGCCCTCGCGCTCGTACCGCGCGCTGGCGAAGCTCTGGGCGACGAACCGGCGCACGCCCGCCTCGCGCGCGGCGGCCAGGAGCGCGTCAGTGCCCTCGGTCCGGAGCCGGTTCGTCTGCGCGAAGCTGCGGTCGAAATGCATGAAGTCGTTCAGATCCGCGAGAGCGGTCGCCTGGTGGACGATCGCGTCGGGCTCGGCCTCGAGCACGGCCTGGCGTACCGCGCGAGAGTCGAGCAGATCGAGCGCGACCGGCTTCGCCCCGAGCGCCTGCACGCGTTCGCCGTTTCCGGGCGACCTGAACGTGCCGATCACCTCGTGCCCTCGGTCGATCAGCTGCGGGACGAGCCGGGTGCCGATCGCGCCGCTCGCTCCTGCTACGAAGACTCTCATCGTTGTCTCCTGGTCACATCCGCGGGATTTCAGGGGTCTACCTGTATGACCCGGCGCGACGAAGGAATGTGACCTGATGGACGAGCGCGAACGGCTGGCCGAGAGATTCGAGGAGCACAGGACGCGCCTGCGAGCCGTGGCCTATCGGATGCTCGGCTCGCTGAGCGAGGCCGACGACGCCGTCCAGGAAGCCTGGCTGCGGTTGAGCCGTTCGGAGACGGACGACATCGAGAACCTCGGCGCATGGCTGACGACGGTCGTCGCGCGCGTCTCGCTGAACATGCTCCGTTCGCGCACCACGCGGCGCGAGGAGCCGATCGGGGTTCGGCTGCCCGAGCCGATCGTGGACCGCGCCGACGGGATCGACCCCGAGCACGAGGCGCTGCTGGCCGACGCGGTCGGGCTGGCGCTGCTCGTCGTGCTCGAGACGCTGTCCCCGCCAGAGCGGCTCGCGTTCGTGCTGCACGACATGTTCGCCATGCCCTTCGAGGAGATCGCGCCGATCGTCGAGCGATCCCCGGCCGCGGCGAGGCAGCTCGCCAGCCGGGCGCGACGCCGCATCCAGGGTGAGAGGACGGTCCCGGACGCCGACCTGGAAGCCCAGCGCGAACTCGTCGACGCGTTCTTCGCCGCGTCGCGGGAGGGCGACTTCGAAGCCCTGCTCGAAGTGCTCGATCCGGACGTCGTGCTGCGAGCGGACCTCGGTCCCGCGGGCGGATTCAGGGAGGTTCGCGGTGCGGCTGCGGTCGCGCGCCAGGCACGGAGCTACGGGCGCCTGGGCCTGGTCGCGCATCCGGTGCTCATCAACGGCACGGCCGGAGCCGTCTCGTTCCTCGACGGACAGCTGTTCTCGGTCGGCGCAGTCACGGTCAGCGGAGGGAAGATCGTCGAGATGGACATCCTCGCCGACCCGGAGCGCCTCCGCCGGCTCGACCTGACGGTTCTCGTGGATTGACTGCCTCGAGGTCCTCGGCGGCGGCCGGCACCTCGTCGTTGGCGTAGACCTCGCTAAGCCTCTGCGTGTCACCGACGGGCTCCGCGAACAGGTCCTCGGCCTCCCTGAGGGTCGGTGGATCCGAGCTCCAGGAGGGCGAAGGGACGCGAGCCGTGGCACGGATGAAGTCGGGCGGATTC
>JBKOYW010000377.1:0-2176 GCA_046744275.1 Actinomycetota bacterium | reverse complement strand
ATGCTCTTGTTGAGCGCGCTGGACGCGCCGTTCCATGAGGGTGTGGGAGGGCTGCAGCCGGTCGCCATGGAGCGATCGCTGCGGATGATCGACCAGGCGCTGAGCTCGGTCGGCGCGCAGGTGCAGATCCCGTGCGACGTCCTCGGCAAGCCGGTGGCGTCGTGACGGCCGTCGGCGCGCGTCGTGACCGGGTCGAGCTGGTGGCGACAGTGCTGCTCGCCATCGCGACCGTGGCGACGGCGTGGAGCGGCTACCAGTCGACGCGCTGGAACGGCGAGCAGGCCAAGGCGGGCGGCCGCGCCAACGCGTTGCGCATCGAGTCGGCCAAGGCCGCGGGCCTCGCGAACACGCAGACGGAGATCGACGTGGCGAGCTTCACGCAGTGGGTCGACGCCTACACCCTGGGGCAGAACGACCTGGCGGACTTCTACTTCAAGCGCTTCCGCAAGGAGTTCAGGCCCGCCGTCGACGCCTGGATCGCAACCAGGCCGCTGAAGAACGCCAACGCGCCGCCGACACCGTTCGCGATGCCGCAATACAAGCTCGCGGCGCGCACGCAGGCGGAGCGGTTCCAGGCGCAGGCAGAGATCTCCGCCGCCCAGGTACTGCGAAACATCCAACGCGCATCGAACTACGTGCTCGGCGTCGTCCTGTTCGCCTCGGCGCTGTTCTTTGCGGGCATGAGCACAAAGCTGACCTCCCCGAAGCTCCGCGTCGTGATGCTCTCGATCGGCTGCGCGGTCTTCCTCCTCACCGCCCTCTGGATCGCGACCTCGCCCGTCAGCATCACCGTCTGACAGCGAGAAGCCCTATCGGTCGCTCGATGGGCCGCCGGCGTGCTGCTGATTCGCGCCGACAGGGTGATCATCGGGGCGCGCTGTTCGCGGCGGGGGTGGCCGGTCTCGCGCTTGCCTACCTGCTGACGCAGACCGCGCGCGCGGTGTTGACCGTCTTGCTCTATCGATACGCCGAGTCGGGAACGGTCTACGGCGCCTTTCCGTCCGAGCTGCTTGAGCACGGTCTGCCGGCCCTTCGAGCCTCGTCCGCCGCCTGGCCCAGCGGATCGAGGGCGATCGCATCCGGCGGCTGCGCCGGCGAGTGCTCGGCGACGCCGACGAGCCGCCCTCAGACACGAACCAAGGAACCTAGTTGCGCGAGGGGTCATGGCGATGCGCGCGCTCGCGCCTGCGGGTCGCGATGAGCGGAGCGTCTCAGACGGCCTTCGGCCGACGCGCGCTTGGGGACGATGAGTAAGCGTCCCGCCATGAGCTTGCCGCGCACCTGCTTTCGGAGCGAGCATCCATTCCGCGTCGGCGGGGACCCGCTTCCAGCGCTGAGCAGCGCTGTCGGCGCCTCGCGAGCATACGTTGGCCACCCTGCTCGATTCGCCGACGAGCGCAGCCAGGCGCCTGGTCGCGGGGCGCCCGCGACGCCCTCATCCCAGGAGGTCGTCGAGGAAGGACTTCTTTCGGCGGCTGCCGTGGCCAGAGTCGCTGTGGCTCTTGTGCTTGTGGCCGCGGAACTCCTCGAAGATGCGCTCGGCGGTCTTGCGATCGAAGCCGGACTGGCCGCCACCGCCGCCCGGGGGGCGACCGCCGCCCCCCGTGACCTCGCGCATGAACGCCTCGTCGTCTTCATCCCGGCGGTCGAAGGCCTGGGCCTCGCGCTCGAGGATCTTGTCGAGCTCACCACGATCCAGCCAGACGCCGCGGCACGTGCGGCACGCGTCCACGCGCACGCCCGAGCGCTCCACCTCGACCAGCTGCGTCCCGTCGCGCGGGCACACTGAAGCCATGCCGAGCAGCGTAACGGATGGCGCCCGGTGCCACCGTCGACCAGCTCATGCGCGGCTGGCCCATTGTCAACGGCCATCGGTTTCTCCCCAGCGGCGGCCATCGAACCTCCCCACCGGCGGACATGTTCTCTCCCCGCTGGTGGCCATCGGTTCTCCCCGCTTGGGGTGGCGCGTCGGTCGTCGCGGAGCCGAGCCTGTGGGGCGAGGCGGCGCGGCGATCGACGCGCTGCGCGGGTCAGCTGAGGGGCGTCACCCCTTTGCCGGCGGTCGCCTGGGCGAGCCGGTAGCTGTCTGTGCCGTCGGTCAGGAGCACGTGGGCGTGGTGCAAGAGTCGGTCGACGGTGGCGGTCGCGAGCGTCTTGGGCATCAGCTCGTCGAAGC
>JBKOYW010000437.1:0-10274 GCA_046744275.1 Actinomycetota bacterium | reverse complement strand
GCACCTCGGCCGGCAGCGCCGCCCGCGCCTTCGCGGTCCGGACCGCCCGGTCAGGCACCACGAGCACGGCCGACAGCCCCGCGGGCGGGTCCAGCCGCTCCGCCCGCGCGCCTGTGCAGACCACGAAGCCGCCCAGCAGCGCGGCGGCGACGTTGTCCGGATGGCCTTCGAGCCGGGCGGCGTGGGGCAGCAGATCGGCGCCGCCGCCGTTCAGCGCGTCGGCGGCGGCGAGCCCGGCCGCGTAGGCCGCGGCGCTCGTCCCGAGCCCGCCGGACAGCGGGATGTCGGACCGGATCGTGAAGCGCGCGCCGTCGGCCGCCCGCAGCGCCGTGAAGCCCCGCACGCAGAGGTTGCGGCGATCGCGGGCGATCGCGAGCTCGGTCCGCACCTCGAACCGCCCGGTCTCCTCGACCTCCAACTCCATCCGCAGATCCAGCGCCGCGGCGAGCACGTCGAAGCCGGGCCCGAGGTTCGCCGACGAGGCCGGCACACGCACGCGGACGCCGGCCACGTCACCCCAGCACGGCCTGCTCGACCGCGCCGATCTCCGGCTCGCACGGCACGACCGATCCGGCGTGCGCCAGAGCGGTCTGCGGGTCCTTCAGCCCGTGGCCGGTGAGCACGCAGACCACGCGCTCTGCTCCCTGAGCGCCGTGCGCCAGCACGCCGGCGACGCTGGTCGCCGACGCCGGCTCGCAGAACACGCCCTCGCTGGCCGCGAGGAAGCGGTAGGCCTCGAGGATCTGGGCGTCGGAGACCGCGCGGACGGCGCCGTGCGACGCGGTCATCGCCGCCATCGCCTCCTCCCAGCGCGCCGGGTTGCCGATCCGGATCGCGCTCGCCACCGTCTCGGGGTTCGCGACCGGCTCGCCGCTCACCAGCGGCGCCGCGCCCTCGGCCTGGAAGCCGAGCATCATCGGCCGCTCGTCGAGCTCCTGGAAGCCCTTCCAGTACGCGGTGATGTTGCCGGCGTTGCCGACCGGGATCGCCAGCGCGCCGATCGAGCCGAGCTCCTCCGCCACCTCCAGCGCCGCCGTCTTCTGGCCCTCGAGCCGGAACGGGTTGACCGAGTTCACCAGCGCGATCGGGTGCCGCTGGACCAGCTCGCGCACCAGCGCCAGCGCCTCGTCGAAGTTGCCGCGCAGGGCGACGACGCGCGCCCCGTGCATCAGCGCCTGCGCGAGCTTGCCGGTCGCGATCTTGCCCTCCGGCACGATCACCGCCCCCGTAAGCCCCGCCCGCGCCGCGTAGGCGGCGGCGCTCGCCGCCGTGTTGCCGGTCGAAGCACAGATCACCGCCTCCGACCCGTCCCGCACGGCCGCCGACACGGCGCACGTCATCCCCCGGTCCTTGAACGAGCCCGTCGGGTTCGCGCCCTCCAGCTTGAGCCAGACCTCGCAGCCCGCGCGCTCGGATACGCGCTCGGCGAGCACCAGCGGCGTCGACCCCTCCGACAGCGAGACGACCGGATCCCCGTCATCGAACGGCAGCCGGTCACGCCACCGCTCGATCAGGCCCGTCAAGTGAACTCCTCGTCGATCACGCGGATCGCGCGCGGGGCGGAGCGGATGAAGTCGAGCTGCCCGATCAGCCGCACGGCGGCGTAGAAGCGCGACTCGAGCAGCGGGTGGAGGATCAGCACGAGCCGGGCGTTCTCGCCGAGCCCCTTCTGGACCACGGAGCGGATCGATGCGCCCTGCATGCCCAGCAGCTCGGCGACCTGGGCGAGGACGCCGGGCCGGTCGGCGACCTCCATGTGCAGGTAGAACGCCGACTCGATGTCGTTGACCACCGGGAGCGCCTCGGTCGTCTCCGGCGTCGAGGCGGGCGGGATCATCGCGGAGACGACGTCGCCCAAGACCGCGGTCGCGGTCTGCGGCCCGCCCGCGCCCGGGCCGCTCAACGTCACCTCGGTGATCGCCTCCGACTCCACGGTGACGGCGTTGAACGGCCCGTGAACGGAGGCCAGCGGATGGCCCGCGTACAGGAAGGCCGGGTGCACGCGCACGCTGATGCCGCCGTCGACCCGCTCGGCGGTGCCGAGCAGCTTCAGGCCGAGGCCGAGCTCCTTCGCGTACTCGATGTCCTCGGCCGTCAGGTGCTCGATCCCCTCGTAGACGACCTGGTCGAGGTGCACCGGGGTCGAGAACGCGAGCCGCGCGAGGATCGCCATCTTGGCGGCGGCGTCGCGGCCGGTGACGTCGTCGGTCGGGTCCGCCTCCGCGTAGCCCAGCTCCTGCGCCTGCCCGAGCGCCTGCTCGTACGAGAGCCCGGACCGCTCCATCTCGGTGAGGATGTAGTTGGTCGTGCCGTTGACGATGCCGTGGATGCGCTCCACCCGAGCGGCGGCGAGCGACTCCTGCAGCACGCGGATCACCGGCACCACCCCGGCCACCGCGCCCTCGAACCGCAGCTGCACGCCGTGCTCGCGCGCGCACGCCCACAGCTCCTCGCCGTGGGCGGCGAGCAGCTGCTTGTTGGCCGAGACCACGTGCCTGCCGGCGCGCATCGCCCGCAGCACGTACTCGCGCGCGGGCTCGATGCCGCCGATCAGCTCGACGATCAGGTCGGATCCCTCGAGCACCTCGTCGAACGACCCGCGCGAGCGCGTGAGCACGCCGCTGATCTCGGGCCGCAGCCCGGTGATCGGCACGATCGCGTCGGCGCGCTCGGCGAGCAGCTCGGCGAACGCCGAGCCGACGGTGCCGTGGCCGAGTAGGCCGACCCTAAACGTCTCTGGCATGCAGGTCCTCGTAGGTCTCGCGCCGGACGACGACGCGCGCGTCGCCGCCCGAGCAGAAGATCACCGGCGGCCGCGGCACGCCGTTGTAGTTGTTGGCCATGGCGTGCCCGTAGGCGCCGGTGACCGGCGTGACGAGCACGTCGCCGGGGCGTGGATCGGGCAGCCGGGCGTCGCGCACCAGCACGTCGCCGGACTCGCAGTGCTTGCCGACGACCGTGCAGACGTCGCCGCCGGCGCCCATCCGGTCCGCCACCGCGGCCTCGTAGGCGGCGCCATAGAGCATCGGCCGGAGATTGTCCGACATGCCGCCGTCGACCGCGACGATCCGCTCCCCGCCCACGCCCGGCTTGACCGACTCGACGCGGTAGAGCGTCACCCCCGCGTTGGCGACCAGCGCGCGGCCCGGCTCGAGCACCAGCGACTTGTCCTCGCCGAGCTCCGCGTGCGCCGCGCCGACCATCGCGGCGACCCACTCCTCCGGCTCCGGCACCTGCTCGCCGTCGACGTAGCGGACGGCGAGCCCGCCGCCGAGGTCGTAGACGTCGAAGTCGCCGACGCGGGCGAGCGCGGCGACAGCGCGCCGGTACGGATCGAGCGAGCGCAGCTGCGAGCCGATGTGCATGTGCAGCCCGGCGACCTCGATCCGCTGCGCCAGCGCCCGTGCCACGTCGGACGTCATCCCGAACTTGGACCCCGCCTGGCCGGTGAGGATGTGCTCGTGCGTGTCGGCGTCGACGCCCGGCACGACGCGCAGCAGGATGCGAGGCCCGCCGCCGAGCGCGGCCAGCCGGTCGGCCTCGTGCTCGTTGTCGAGCACCACCGTCCCCACCCCCGCTTCGAGCGCGAACGCCAGCTCGGCCTCGGACTTCGCGTTGCCGTGCAGGTACAACCGCTGGGGCGCGAAGCCGGCACGCAGCGCGAGGTGCAGCTCGCCGCCGGACGCGACGTCGCATCCCAGGCCCTCCTCCGCGAACACCCGCAGCACCGCGGTGCACGGGAAGGCCTTGGAGGCGAAGACGACCTCGCCGGGGCCGTCGTGCGCGCTGGCGAGGGCGGCCACGAACGCACGGGCACGAGCCCGCAGGTCCGCCTCGGCCACCACGTAGGCGGGGGTGCCGAACTCGCGCGCCAGCTCGCGAGCGTCGCAGCCGCCGACGCTCAGCACGCCGTCGGCGACGGAGGAGTCCTGGGGATACACGGGCCGCGCAGCGTACCTACGCGCGCGCCGCACGTGCGGGCGCCGGCGCAGCGGAGGGCCGGCGGACCCACAGCCAGATCGACCCGGCGGCGATCATCACGATCGAGAGGAGCTGCGGCTGGGTGAGGCCGAGCAGCACGTCGTCGTTGCGGCGCACGAACTCGACCAGAAAGCGCTCGGTGCCGGCCAGGACGAGGTAGAGCGCGAACAGCGTGCCCGGCCGCCAGCGGTGCCGCCAGCGCCACAGCAGCAGCGCGACGAGCCCCATGGTGAGCGTCTCGTAGACCGGCGTCGGGTGCACCTCCTCGGTCGTGGGCACCGTGCCGTTCGGATACGCCATCGCCCACGGGCCGTCCCAGGGGATGCCGTAGTCCCCGTCGCCGGCGAGCTGGCAGCCGATCCGGCCGATCGCGTACCCGGCCGCGAGCGGCACCGCCGCCACGTCGAGCATCTGGAGCGTCAGGAAGTTACGCCGCCAGGCCCAGAGGATCACCGCCGCGGCGCCGCCGAGCGCCCCGCCGTACCAGACCAGGCCGGCACCCGAGAACAGGCTGCCCAGCACATCGTCCTTCGCATCCGACCAGTTCTCGACCACCCACCACAGCCGCGCCCCGACGATGCCGCCCACGAGCGCCGCGAACACCATCTCGTACGCCCAGTCGACGGGCTTGCCGATCTCCTTCAGGAACCGCGACGCGGCCAGCCCGGCGACGACGAAGCCGAGCCCCATCATCAGGCCGAACGTCTGCAGCGTGATGGGCCCTAGATCCAGTTCGGGCTGCATGCCCGACAAAGGCTAGCCGTACGACGGCCGCGCCCTACAGATATCCGAGCGGGTCGACGGGCGACCCGTTGATCCGGACCTCGAAATGCAGATGCGGACCGGTGCTGTTGCCCGTGTTGCCGGAGTGCCCGATGACCTGGCCCTGGCTCACCTGCTGGCCGACCGATACGCCGATGCTCGACTGGTGCCCGTAGCACGTGGACAGCGAGCCGCTGTGCTGGATGCACGTGTAGTTGCCGTAGCCGCCCACCCAGCCGGCGATCGCCACCGTGCCGCTGGCGGCGGCCCGCAGCGGCGTCCCCTCCGGCAGCGGGATGTCGACGCCCGCGTGCAGGCGCCCCCAGCGCATGCCGAACGGTGACGAGATCGAGCCGTTGGCGGGCCAGATGAGGCTGCCGGAGCCCTGCTTGATCGGGCCGGCGACGCTCGACGGGCCCTGGAGCTGTGCCAGCACCGCGGCCTGCTCGCGCTCGAGCGCCGCGACGTGGTCCTCCAGCGCGGCCCGATCGGCCCGCGTGTGCGCGAGCAGCTCGGACTTGCCCGCCCGTGCCGACGCGTAGCTGTCGCGCCGGTCGACGAGCTGTCCCTTGACGGCGGCGACCTCGGCGACCTCGGCCTCGATCGCCTTCGCGACCTCCTCGGCCCGCTTCTCGAGCCGGTCGAGCTTGGCGGCGGTCTCGATCGACTCCGCCTTCGCCACGCGCACGCGCGAGATGATCCGCGCGTCCTGCGCAGACGTGCGCTGCATGAACTCGGTCCGCTCGAGTAGGTCGGCGAACCCGTCGGCCTCGAGCACGACGGTCACCACGTCCGGCGTGTCCTGCTTGTAGAGCTCGACGAGGCGGTTCGCGAGCTCGACGCGCGCCTCCGCGAGCCGGGTCCGCAGGCGGGCCAGGTGCAGCCGCTCGCGCCGCAGCTCCTCCTGGATCCGGGCGAGCTCGGCGCGCTTGGCCTCGAGGTCGGCCTCGAGGCTCACCTGCTTGGTCTGGAGGTTCGTGATGTCGGCCTGCAGCGAGCTGATCTTGCGCGTGTAGCCGCTGATCTCGGTGGTCAGGACGCGCTCGCGCCCCTTGCGCCACTCGATCTGATCGCGCTTGCGCTCGATCTTGTGCTGCAGCGAGTCCGGGCTCTGGCCGGTGGACACCAGCGGCAGGACGGTCCACAGCGCGAGCGGCAATGCCGCCACCGCGAACAGGAGGCTGAGTCGTCGACCCATGCGGCGGGCCATGCTAGGCGCCCTCCCGCCGGGACTCCAGGATGACGCCCCCCGTTATGGAGCATGCAACGAATCCTGCACATTGCAGGGCTTTTCCACAAATGCGCGACGAGCCTGTCATAGAAAGTTGCCTTCGCCGACATCCGGTCGGCATCGAACGGCGCCGTCCGGGCGCCGATGTCACGCCTGCGGGGTTAGCTGACGGGCTCGCGACGTGCGCTACGCGACCATCAGGTCACGATTCGCCCCGGGAACTGCAATCGGTTCCCCCGCTCCACGAGCTGGTCACCCGTGGACTCGGCGAGCGGCAATCTATCAGCGATTCCGGCGCAAGCAATCAAGGCGCTCGCACGAGCTTGCGAGTGCGAGTAGGCCGCATAATAAGTTCTTCAAGGGGGTCCCGCGTCTGCCACCATCTGTTGCACAGATGCCCAGACCCACCTCTTTCGGCAAGGACACCGGCCTGCAGATCCGGATGACGGTGACGTTGTTCCTGCTCGGGCTCGTCTACGTCGTCCTCATCGTGGCGCTGCTCGCCGTCGGCGCCAACGGGATCACCGTGGCGATCATCGCCGGCGGTCTCGCCGCGCTGAACCTCTTCGCCTCGGACAAGCTCGCGCTCGCCGCCATGGGCGCGCGAGTGGTGACGCCGCAGGAGGCGCCGCAGCTGCACGCCATGGTCGAGCGGCTGTGCGTACAGGCCGACCTCCCGAAGCCCAAGGTGGCGGTCGCCAACACGCGCATGCCGAACGCATTCGCGCTCGGCCGCTCGCCGAAGTCGGCGACCGTCTGCGCGACCACCGGGATCATGGAGCTGCTCAGCCCGGCCGAGCTCGAGGGCGTGATGGCGCACGAGCTCACGCACGTGGCCAACCGCGACGTACTGGTCATGACGCTGGCCGGCTTCTTCGCGACGATCGCGGCCTACATCGTGCAGTTCGGCTTCTTCTTCGGCGGCGGCTCGATGGGCGACGACGACGACAACCCGAGCTTCCTCGTGCTGCTGCTCGTCTCGCTCGTGGTCTACGTCGTCTCGTTCCTGCTCATGCAGGCGCTCTCGCGCTACCGCGAGTTCGCGGCCGACCGCGGTGCGGCGATCATCACCGGGCGGCCGAGCGCGCTCGCCTCGGCGCTGACCAAGATCTCGAGCGGCATGCACCAGATCCCGCAGAAGGACCTTCGCGCCGCCAGCGAGCTCCAGGCCTTCTTCATCTTCCCGGCCGCCAAGGGCAGCATCTCCGGCCTGTTCGCGACGCACCCGCCGATGGAGAAGCGGATCGCGGCGCTCCAGCGGCTGGAGGCGCAGCTGCAGGGCCAGATCGCGGCTTAGCCGTGGGCTTCCTCGACATCCTCCGCGGCAAGCGCGAGCTCAAGCAACCCGCGCCGGACCGCCTGTTCGCGATGTCGACGGCCTACGTGAAGCTGGAGATGGAGCTGCACCTGACCACCACAGGCAAGGCCGCGATCGTCTTCCAGCCGCTCGCGACCGCCGACTTCGAGCAGCTGGTGCGCGACATGGAGGAGATCGTCCGCAGCACCGGCTCGGAGAACGACAGCACCGTCGAGAGCTCCGACGACGAGCACGGCTACCGCTGGATGATCCTCGCCGACACGGACTTCGAAGACCTCGTGGTCGGGGTCAACGCCGTCTCCAACGAGATCCAGGGCGGCGGCTACGGCGATCGGATCCTTGCTGCCGTGTTCGCGTTCCGCGACGAGAAGGGCAAGCCGCTGTACTGGATCTACAACTACAAGCGGGGGACGTTCTATCCGTTCGTCCCGGCCTCCGGTGCTCAGCAGCGCGACAACGAGCGCGAGCTGCGGCTGAAGGCGCAGATCGGTCAGGACCTGCCGGTCGAGCCCGAGCTCGAGCGCTGGTTCCCGCTCTGGGGCATCCCGATCTAGCCGGTCCGCTCCCGGAACGACGCGGCGCCTGCGACCGCGATCACGGCCGGCAACGCGATCGCTACGAGGTCGCCGAGCCCGTAGGCGGCCAAAGCCACGAGCCCGTACGACGCGCCGGCGGCGCCGAGCGACATGACGACCGCGCGCGGCCACGCCGAGCGAATCCGTAGGGCGAGCGCGACCACCGGCGCGGCGGCGACCAGCGGCAGAAGCAGCGCGCCGAGCACGAGCTCGTCGCCGACACCGAGCGCCTGCAGGAGCAGCAGCAGTCCGAGCAGCACGCCCCCGGCGGCGGCGACGACGTCCCACCGGCGCACGGGTCCGTCGACGGCCGCGGTACGCCGGAAGAGCAGCCAGAGGCCGGCGCCCCAAAGCACCGGTGCGGCGACGAGCGCAAGCTCGATACCGGTCGGCATGTCCTTGCCCTCGAGGTCGCTCAGCGAGGCGTCGAAGTAGTTGACGTAGTTGTAGTCGAGCCCGCCGATCGTGGCGCCGAACGCGGCGCCGCCCAGCGCCGCGACCGCGAGCGCGGCTCGTGGGTCGCGGGACAGGACGGCGAGCCCCGCCGCCGCCAGTCCACATCCCAGCGTGCCGGCCAGCGCGAACCACACCGTGCCCCCGGTGATCACGTCGAACAGCTGGAACAGGTTCTTGTCGCCGTAGAAGCCGAGCACGCTCGAGACGGCGACCAGGATGCCCGCCGCCGCAACGACCACGATCGGCGTCGTCGCCGACTGGGTTGCGATCGCCCGTCGCGGCTCACGGACAGCCGTCGTGGGCGCCGGCGCGACGGCGAGCGCTCCCGCGGCGGCCGGCGAGCGCGGGTTGCGAGCGATGATCAGCCGGCCCTCGACCAGGCCGAACCGGCTTGGGGTCATGTGCGGCGTGTCGCGCCGCACGGCCTCGTAGACGTAGTCGTAGAGCTCGTCGACGGACACCTGCTGGTCGCCGTCCAGGTCCGCTTCCCCGGTCCGCAGCCCCCGCACCAGCGCCGCCGTGAACACCGACGGGCTGCCCTGGCCGTGCAGCTCGTCGCCCTCGTAGGAGTACTCCATCGCGTTGGACGCGGTGAGGACGACGCGCCCCGATCCGCTCAGCGGCTCCTGCACGTCGACGCTCTCGCCGGCGCGCCGCCCCAGCCCGCGGCCGAACGCTCCGCCGTAGCAGCAGTCGAGCAGCAGCACGATGCGGCGCGAGCGGCTCTGGGTCATCAGCCGGTCCACGAGCTCGGCCGAGACCGACGTCACGTCCAGGTGGGCGACCTCGGTGTCGGGAGCGGCGAAGTAGAGGCCGCCACTCTCGTTCTTGAGCCCGTGACAGGAGAAGTGGACGAGCAGCAGGTCGTCGCGCCCGCGGTCCGCGAAGAAGCGCGACAGGCGCCGCCGGACCTCACCTTCCCGGCAGTTCAGCGCGAGATCGACCGCGAAGCCGCCGATCGCGGGATCCCTGAGCACCTCGGCGAGCGCCTGGGCGTCGCGCCGCGGCGCCCGCAGGCGGGCGAGCTTCGGGTCGTCGTACCGATCGGTCGCGACGACCAGGGCGCTGCGGGTGCTGCTCATCGTCTCGAGTGCGACGCTACCGCCTGGCGCCCGTCGGGACTAGCATTCGTCGAGCCGCCCGACGAACCCCAGGAGGAGCGATGCCGCGCGCGCTCATGATCACCGGCGACGCCGCCGAGGACCTCGACGCCATGTACCCGCTGTACCGGCTGCGCGAGGCCGGCTGGGAGGTCGACGTCGCCGCGCCCACTCGGCGCTCCGTCCAGCTCGTCGTGCACGACTTCGACGAGGGCTTCGACGCCTACTCCGAGAAGCCCGGGCGCCGGCTGCCGGTCGACGTCACGTTCGCCGAGGTCGAGGTCGAGCGCTATGGCGCGCTCGTGATCCCGGGCGGCCGCGCGCCGGAGTACATCCGCACCGACCCCGACGTGCGGCGCATCACCGAGCACTTCTTCGCCAACGACCTCCCGGTCGGGACGGTCTGCCACGGCCCGCAGGTGCCGGCCGTCTACGGGCTCCTGCAGGGCCGCCGCACCGCGGCCTTCCCGCCGCTCCAGGGCGACATGGAGAACGCCGGCGCGACGTTCGTGGACGCGCCCGACGTGGTCGACGGCAACATGGTCTCCTGCCGCGGCTGGCCCGACATGCCCGAGTGGTCGCGGGCGTTCATGGCCGTGCTCGAGCGGGCGGCGGTCCCCGCCTAGCTCGGCTCCGCCGCGCTCGGGGTCGGCACCGGCGTCGCCGTCGTGACCACGGCTGCGCTTGCGGCGGCGCGCTCGCGGAACCACTCGTCGCCCTCGATCGAGAAGTTCGGGACGAGCCCGTCGAGCCAGCGCGGGAACCACCAGTTCGACCGGCCGAGGAGCATCATCACGGCGGGCACGAGCAGGCAGCGCACGAGCGTCGCGTCGACCGCCACGGCGACGCCC
>JBKOYW010000306.1:0-9202 GCA_046744275.1 Actinomycetota bacterium | reverse complement strand
CCGGACAGGCGGACCTCGTTGAAGAAGATGCGGCCGGCGTGGCGGCGGCCGGGGAACATGTGCACCTGCTCGGTGATGCGCGCGCCGGCGCTGTCGACCAGGTAGATCATCGGCACCCGGTGCGAGAGCGCGGCCTCCTGGATGCGCAGGATCTTCTCGACCGTCTTCGGGCCCCACGAGCCGGCCTTGACGGTGGGATCGTTGGCCATCAGCGCGACCGTGCGACCGCCGATCGACCCGAGACCGGTCACCACGCCGTCGGCGCCGAGGCCGTCGGCCTCCCAGTTGGCGAGCAGCGCGTCCTCGGTGAACGAGGCGTCGTCGAGCAGCCGTGCGACGCGCTCGCGGACCGGCATCTTGCCCTGCTGGGCGGACTTCTCCTTGTGTCTGTCGGGGCCGCCGGCGTAGGCGCGTTCGAAGGCGTCGGCGACGTGCTGTGCGTCCGTCATCGGTCGTCCACGCTACCGCGCGGCGGCGCCGCGTCGTCGACGCGGACGCGCAGGACGACCTCGTCGTCGGCCGTGCGGGAGGCGAGCGGCTGCTCGCCGGCGCGGTACGCGTCGGGCTCCGGCGGGAGCGGCTGGCGCGGGCGCAGACCGGCGGCCATCGCGATGCCGCCGAGCAGGATCAGCGCGATCGGCCAGAAGTAGATCGACTCGTCCTGGTCGACGCCCGTGGCGACCACGAACACGACCAGGTTCGCGAAGCCGAGCCACGCCGGGCCGGGCGAGCGGTCGATCGCGCCGAAGGCGACCAGCCCGCAGCCGGCGCCGAGCACGATCAGCTCCCAGAAGTCCGGCAGCACCGGGCGCTCGACCGGGAGCGCCCCGGTCGCGGCGAAGAACGTCACCCACACGCCCTGCAGGCCGATGAACAGGATCGCCAGCCCGGCGGCGTCGATCAGGAGCTCGGCCTGGCGCGGCAGGCGCGCGCGCAGCGAGAGCGACACGAGCACGAGCGCCGCCGCGATGAGCGCCAGCAGCCAGCGCGAGGCGGCGAAGGTCTCCGGCTCGAACGCCCAATCCCACGCTGACAGGAGGGCGATCGCCCCGGTGATCGCCGCCAGCAGCAGGCAGATCGCCGAGCGGCGGAAGACGGCCGCGTAGAGCGCGGTGCCGGCAACCAGCAGCGACGTCCAGGTCAGCTCGCCGGCCGGGAAGTCGGAGAAGAAGTCCTCGGCCCCCAGCGTGAACGCGAGCCGCAGCAGCGCGCCGTAGAGCAGCAACAGCCCGGTGACGAGCAGCACCGACTGGTACGCCGGCGGGCGGCCGTCCTCGTTGGGCGCCTGCAACCCGAGCGCCAGCACGATGGCGGCCGCGATGCCCAGGATCACGAAGTGGACGCCGAGCGCCAGCTTGTCGTCGAGCCGCAGCTCGAACACGGCGAGGCCGGCCGCCAGCACCACCGCGCCGGCGGCGATCAGCGGTCCGCGATGCGGCGGCGGGCGGAGGAGTTCGAGCACGTCGGCGGAGGCTATCGTCGGCGGACTTCGATGCGCCCGTCTCGGACGCGGGTGTCCCATGCCGGCTGCGGATAGGCGGCCGGGCCGTGGATCAGCGCGCCGTCGCGCAGGTCGAACACGCTGTCGTGCCACGGGCAGCTGACGCTGATGCCGTCGAGCTTGCCCTCGTGCAGCGGACCGCCGCGGTGCGCGCAGTGGTCGGACAGCGCGTACACGACGCCCTCGCGGCGGGCGACCATCACTGCCGTCCCGTCGGCCTCGACGCAGCGCATCTGGCCCTCGCGCAGCTCGCCGTCGTCGAGCACGGCCGCCCACTCGTCGGAGCCGTCCTCGAACACCGTGTGGTCGACGCCGACGCCCTCGGCCAGCGTCATGTGGCCGCCGAGATAGCCGGCGGCCGCCATCGCCCCGCCCCCGGCGAGCGCGAGCAGGCGCCCGCTCCCGCCGCGGCGCCGGGCGGCCCAGGACGCGGCGAACAGCGACGCCGCGGTCGCGTTGGTGGCCGCGTGCACGATGCCGATGCGCCGGACGGACTCGTCGGCGACCTCGGTGTCGGCCCAGTCCGAATAGCCGCTGCTCACGGTCGGCACGGCGCTCGCCAAGCCGATCGCGATCAGCCGCTCGGCCGCCGGCTGCGACCGCTCGCCGCCGAGCCAGTCCAGCAGCACCGCGCTCGTCAGCGTGCCGATCGTGAGGTCGGTGAGCAGCGGGTGCAGCGCGTGGCCGAGCCAGCTCCCGCTCAGCGCGTCCTTGACCGGCCCCGGCCGGATGATGCCGCGCACCGCCTTGCCGATCGCCTTGGCCGGCGCGTCGAGTGCGTCCAAGCCCGCGAGGACGCGGACCGGTGCGCGGTTCCCGGGCGGCAGGCGGCGTTCGGTCATGCCGACCTCCCTACCCATCTAGGGTGCCGAGCATGACCCTCGTGCTGACCGAAGACCACGGCCCCGTCCGCCACGTCGTGCTGAACAGGCCGGAGAAGCGCAACGCGTTCCACGCCGAGCTCGTGGCGGCGACCGGGGAGGCGCTGCGCGCGGCGGCGGACGATCCGTCGGTGCGCTGCGTTGTCGTACGCGGCGCCGGCCCGATGTTCTCCTCCGGCATGGACCTCGCGTCGCTGGCGGCGCTGGCCGAGGCGCCGGAGAACCTGCGCGCGTTCCGCAGCCGCTGCCTCGAGGCGTGGAACGTCGCCGAGGAGATGACCAAGCCGACGATCTGCCAGGTCCACGGCGCCTGCATCGGCGGCGCGATGGAGCTCGCGCTCGCGTGCGACCTGCGTGTGATCGCGGCCGACGCGCTGGTCGGGATGCCGGAGACCCGGATCGGCCTGATCCCGGACGTCGGCGGCTCCTCCCGCCTGCCCGCGGTGGTCGGGCTCGGCCGCGCCAAGGAGCTGGTCATGACCGGCAAGCTGATCGACGGCGAGGAGGCCGAGCGGATCGGCCTCGCCAACCGGATCGCGCCTGCGGAGGAGCTCGACGCGGCGGTTCAGGCGCTGGTCGACGAGCTGCTGGCGTGCGCGCCGGTCGCCGTCGGGCTGGCGAAGCGGGTCATGGACGCGAGCGCGCGACCGGCGCTCGCGGCCACGCTCGAGCTGGAGGTGACGGTGCAGGAGCGCTGCGCGTCGACCGCCGACTTCGCCGAGGGCGCCGCCGCCTTCCGCGAGAAGCGCCAGCCCGAGTTCAGCGGGAGTTGAGAACCAAACGTGCAGCCAACGCTTACTGCCACCCACCACCAATGAGGCCTCTCTAGCGTCGCCCTCGTGAGCACGCAGACGCTGCTCCTCCACAACCACGACTCCTTCACGTTCAACCAGCTGCTGGCGGAGACAACGGGGCGGAGCCAATCGTGGTGCGCAACAACGCGGCGACGGCGATCTCGGCCGGCTCGACGACGAGGGGCGGCTGTTCGTCACGGGCCGGAAGAAGCTCCTCTTCGAGGTGGCCGGCCACAAGGTCGACCCCGTCGAGGTGGAGGACGTGGTCACCGCGCATCCGAAGGTCCGCGAGGCCGTCGTCGCCGCGGTCTCCGGCGGCAGCGGCGGTGAGGAGACCATCAAGGCCGTCGTCGTGGCGGGCGACGGCTGCGGCGAGCAGGAGGTGATTGAGTTCTGCCGGGCGCGCCTCGCGAACTTCAAGGTGCCGCGAGTGGTCGAGTTCCGCGACGAGATCCCCAAGAGCCCGCTGGGCAAGATCCTCAGGAAGTACCTGGTGTGACTACAGCAGCCGGAACCGCTTGAGATCGACCTTCAACCTCGAGCCAACTGTGAGGTCTGCGATGTCGTCGAGCTGCTTGAGGACGACCACGAGCTCGTCGTCCGCCACGATCCTTGAGGCGGCTCCGCGCCGGCCTGAGCCGGCCGGTCCGCGCGAGGCAGGCGATATCGCGAGCCACAGGGCGGAGCCGCATGTCACCTAGTGTCCCCGATCCCGCGCGCGGCGTGTTCGAGACCATGCTCGTGAAGGCCGAGCGCCCGGTCGAGCTCGTGCGGCACCTCGGGCGCCTGTACGACAGCTCCGGGGCCTTGTACGAGGAGCCCGCCCCCGATCGCCTCGGCGAGCTCGCGGTGGAGGGCGCGCGCGGCGTGGCGCTCGGGCGGCTCCGGCTGGCCGTCGCCCCCAGCGGAGCCGGTCGCCTGCGGACCGACGTCCTCGTCGCTCCGGTCGAGCCGGCGGCCGTCTTCCCCGGCTGGGACCGCTCGGTCCGGCTGCAGCCGCTCGTGGTCGAGGGAGGACTTGGCGCGCACAAGTGGGCGGACCGCAGGCTGCTGGCCCGCGCCGAGGCCG
This sequence comes from Actinomycetota bacterium, assembly GCA_046744275.1. Lineage (GTDB taxonomy): Bacteria > Actinomycetota > Thermoleophilia > Solirubrobacterales > Solirubrobacteraceae > DASSUW01. The sequence continues at coordinate 4,957 of JBKOYW010000306.1, read as the reverse complement.
CCGATCCCGACGCCGTCCCGCTCGTGCTCGACGCCGACGACTGCGTGCTGGAGGCGTCGCGCGCCAACCTGTTCGTCGTCGAGGACGGCCGGATCTTCACCCCGCCCGCCGACGGCCGGCTGCTGCCCGGCATCACCCGCCGGCGGGTGCTCGAGCTCGCGTCGGTGCGCGAGGAGCCGGTCCCGCTCGCGCGGCTGCTGGCGGCCGACGAGGTGTTCCTCTCGGGATCGGTGCGCGGGATCGAGCCCGTCTACGGCTACGAGCAGGTGCGGGCCTGGCGCGAAGGTCCGGTCACCGCGGCCGTCGCCGACGCACTGCGCGAGCGCTGGGAGGCCGAGTCATGATCGAGACCAACGGAGCGCACGAGCTGCAGTTCGTGGTGGTCATGAGCCCGGCATCCGCGTACGACCAGGTCGAGGAGGTCCTCGCCCGGCTCGTCGCCGCCGGAGCCGTCCGCACGGTCGGGCTGGACGGGATCATCGAGAGGAGCTCGGGCTCGAGCAGATCGACCTGCTCAAGCTCGACGTCGAGGGCGCGGAGTACGACGTGCTCGCGGACGCGACGCGGCTCGGGACCGTGCAGGCGATCGCGGGCGAGCTGCATCCGACTGTCAGCCACATCCAGAGGATCCCGTCGTGCGCGTGGACCGTCGCGTCGACGGCGTTGACGCCCTCCACCAGCGTCGCCACGGGCTCCCATTCGTGCGGGAAGCGGTCGGCGGCGAACAGCGTGACCGTGCCCACGTCCCCGGACTCGGGGATCAGGAACACGCTCCCCTCGTGGCGGAAGACGTACGGGTAGGACGGGTGGTGCTCACAAGGCAGGATCGGCTCGACCTCGCGTGCTCTCCGTCCGGATCGAGGCGACCGACCGCCAGCCGGCCGCGCAGCGTGCGATGGAGGAGCTCCTCCAGGAACACGAACGTCTCGATCCCGTGCGCTCGCCGCTCCGCCGCCGCACGCCCACGAACCACTTGCGGAGACCGGCGGCGCCGGCCTCCAACACCAGCGCGAACCAGCGGGCCGATCGCTGCGGCCAGTCGTCGGTCTCGACGACGCCGTCGGCCAGGGCGGCTCGCAGCTCCTCGCCGAGCCCGGGGTCGGTCTTTCGCAGCCGCCGCACGGCCTTCTGACGGTGCCGCAGCTCGCGGTCGATCACGGACTGCGCCTGGACCGACCAGTCAAGCGTGATGCGCGAGACCTTGCGGACGAACCGCTCGCTCACCAGTCGTGTCCCACCAGCACGGGCTCGGGGTGCAGCGCGACGCCGAACCGGTCGTGCACGCCGGCCGCGATCTCCCGCGCGAGCGCCATCAGCTCGGCGGTCGTGGCCCCGCCGCGGTTGACGAGCGCGAGCGTGTGCTTGGTCGAGATGCCGGCGCGGCCGTTGCCGTAGCCGCGGTGGAAGCCGGTCTGCTCGATCAGCCATGCGGCGGAGGTCTTGACGCGGCCGTCGGGCTCCGGCCAGGCCGGGGGCTGGAGCGGCGCGGCGCGCTGTTGCAGCGCCTCGTAGGCGCCGCGCTCGAGGATCGGGTTCGTGAAGAACGAGCCGGCGCTGACCGAGTCGGGGTCGGCGGGGTCGATCACCATGCCCTTGCCGCGCCGCAGGGCCAGGACGGCCTCGCGAACCTCGGCGAGCGGAGCGGTCCCGCCGACGGGCACGTCGAGCGCGCGTGCCACTTCGGCGTAGCGCAGCGGGCCGGAGTGCGGCGCCTCGCGCATGCGGAACGTGACCGAGAGGACAACGCGGCGGTCGTGGTACTTGAACACGCTTCCGCGGTACACGAAGCCGCAGGCGGCGGCCGGCATGTCCTCCACGCGCCCGGTCTCGCGGTCGAGCACGCGCACGGACTCGACCGTCTCGCTCACCTCCTGCCCGTACGCGCCGACGTTCTGGATCGGCGTCGCGCCGACCGAGCCGGGAATGCCCGATAGGCACTCGAAGCCCTGGAGCCCGGCGTCGACGCAGCGGGCTACGAGCGCGTCCCAGTCCTCGCCCGCCGCGACGGTCAGCGTGAGGCCGTCCTGCTCGACGCCGCGGGTGGCGATGCGCACGACGGTGCCGGGCACGCCGTCGTCAGCGATCACGACGTTCGAGCCGCCGGCGAGGATCAGGTCGGCCGTCGGGGCCGCGTCGATCACCTCGGCCTCGGTGCGGGCCTCGACGAGTCGCTGGGCCGGCCCGCCGAGCCGCAGCGTTGTCAGCGAGGCGAGTTCCACACCACCGGCCCGGCGGTGAGCACGTGCGAGCCCAGCGGCCGGCCGAGGACCTCCTGCGCCGCGCGCGCAGCCTCGAGCAGGCGCTCGAGCGACACGCCGGTCTCGACGCCCATCTCGTGCAGCATGGACACGAGGTCCTCTGTGGCGATGTTGCCGGTCGCGCCGCGCGGCACCGGGCAGCCGCCGAGCTCGCCGAAGCTCGACTCGAAGCTGCGCACGCCGGCGTCGAGCGCCGCCAGGACGTTCGCCAGCCCCTGCCCGCGCGTGTTGTGGAAGTGCGCGGTCAGCTCCACGTCGTCGCCGAGCGCGGCGCGGGCAGCCGGGAAGAACCCGCGCACCTGCGCCGGGTTCGCCATCCCCGTCGTGTCGCCGAACCCGATCTCCTGCGCGCCCGCCTCGATCAGGCGCCGGGCGATCGCGAACACGCGCTCTGGCGGCACGCGCCCCTCGTAGGGGCAGCCGAACGCGACCGAGATCACGCCCTCGCAGCGCAACCCCTCCTGACGAGCCCGGCCGAGCACGGTCTCGAGGCCGGCCAGCGACTCCTCGATCGAGCGGTTCACGTTCCTGCGGTTGTGCGTCTCGGACGCCGACAGGAACACGTTGACCTCGTGGAAGCGGTCGCGCTGGGCGAGCGCGTTGTCGAGCCCGCGCTCGTTCGGGATCAGCACGGAGAGCGAGACGTCGTCCGGCACGTCGATGCGCGCGAGCACCTCCGCCCCGTCAGCGAGCTGCGGGATCACGTCCGCGCGAACGAAGCTCGTGACCTCGAGCCGCTTGAGCCCGGAGCGGGCGAGCACCTCGATGAGCCGCACCTTCTCGTCGGTGGGCACCACCTCGGGCTCGTTCTGGAACCCGTCCCGGGGCCCCACCTCGCGGATCGCTACACGCACGCGTGAGATTCTAGGTTCGCCCTTGAGCGACCTCGCCGCCCTCGCCGCCCGCCATGCGCCGAAGCCGCCCGCCGGGCTGGTAATCGCCCGCCGGCTGAACGGCTCCGTCGAGGTCGCGACCGCCGGGCCGGTGGCGCCCGACGCGGTGTTCGAGCTCGGCTCGATCACCAAGGTCGTGACGGGACTCCTGCTCGCCGACGCGGTCGTGCGCGGCGAGGTCGGGCTGGACACGACGCTCGACACGTGCCTGGCGGGCGCACGGCCGCTGCGCCTGGCGGACCTCGCATCGCACACGGCGGGCGTGCCGCGCTTGCCGCTGGCCTTGCTGCGCCGCGTCGGGTTCTTCAACACCACCGATCCCTACGCCGGGACCACCGTGCCGGAGCTCGTCGACGACCTCGGTCGCGTGCGGATCCGCCGGCCCCGCCGCCGTTACTCGAACTTCGGCGCCGCGCTGCTGGGTCAGGCGCTCGCCGCCTGCGCCGGGGCGCCCTACGAGCAGCTCGTCGACGAGCGGGTGCTGCGCCCGCTAGGCATCCAGGAGGTGTGGGCGCGGAACGGGCCGTCGGTGGCGCAGCCCCACGACCGACGCGGCCGCCCGGTCGCGCCCTGGACGTTCGACGCCTATGCGCCGGCCGGCTGCCTGCACGGCACCGCCCGCGGTGCCCTGGCGCTCTCAACCGCCTGCATGCAGCCGCCTGCCGCAATGGCCGAGGCCGTCACGCTCGCCCTCACGCCGCGTGGGGGCGGCCGGATGCTCGAGACGGGCCTCGGCTGGCTGCACTCCCCGGCGCACCGCGACGCGCGGATGTGGTGGCACAACGGCGGCACGCACGGCTGCCGCTCGTTCACGGCGTTCATCCCCGAGACCGGCCAAGCGGTCGCGGCTGTCGCCAACTCGGCGAAGCCGGTTGAGAAGGCGGCGAAGGCCGCCTGGTGATTACGCCATTGACAGGCCGCCGGAAACGTTGATCGTCTGCCCGGTCACGAACGAGGCGTCGTCGCTGGCCAGGAACGCGATCGCGGCCGCGACCTCCTCGGGCTGCCCGATCCGGCGCATGCTGGTCGCCGCGATCATCCCCTGCTTGAGCCGCTCGCCGATCTCGCCGTACTCGGCCGGCGCGGCATTCAACAAGGGCGTATCGATCGGGCCCGGAGCGACGGCATTGACCCGCACCCCGAAGCGCGACGACTCGCGCGCCACCGCGCGCGTGAAGCCGATCACGCCCGCCTTGGCGGCCGAGTAGACCACCGACCCCTGCGAGCCGACGCGGCCGGCCTCGGACGCGACGTTGACGATCGCCCCGCTCCCGCGCCGCTGCATGCCGTCCAGCACTGCGTGGGTGACGGCGATCGTGCCGCGGAGGTTGACGCCGAGCACGAAGTCCCACAACGCCTCGTCGGTGTGCACGAAGAACGCGAAGCGGTCGGTGCCGGCGTTGTTGACGAGCACGTCGAGCGGCCCGAACGCGTCCTCGGCCACCGCCACGCCCGCACGGGCCGACTCGGCATCCGCCACGTCCATCTGCACGGCCAGGCCGTCGACCTCGCCCGCCACTTCGCGCGCGCCCGCCTCGTTCAGGTCGGCCACCGCCACCCGCGCGCCCTCGGCTGCCAGGCGCCGCGCGGTCGCGGCGCCGATTCCCGACGCTCCGCCGGTCACGAGCGCGTTCCGTCCCTCGAGTCGCATCGCGCCGCAGCGTATAGCCTGCCCCGCCCATGCCCGACCAGGTGACGGTGATCGGCGGGACCGGGGCGCTCGGCTCCGGCCTCGCGCTGCGCCTCGCGGTGGCCGGCGTGCCGGTCGTTATCGGCTCGCGCGACGCCGACCGCGCGAGGCAGGCG
>JBKOYW010000418.1:0-13445 GCA_046744275.1 Actinomycetota bacterium | reverse complement strand
GCGCGCCGAGCCGGTGCGGCTCGGCGACGGCGCGCGGATCGGCGCCTACGCCGCCCTGCTGGCCGGCGCCACGGTCGCGCCCGGCGAGGTGCTCGGCTCCTACGAGACGCGGGCCCCGCGCAGCGAGTCGTAGACCGCGGCGGTCTGGCGGGCCGTGTCGGCCCAGTCGAAGCGCAGCACCCACTCCCCGGCCTCCGCCACCAGGCGGTCACGGAGGGCGTCGTCGCTCAGCAGCTGCTCGGCCATCCGCGCGAGCGAGCGCGGGTCGCGGGCGCGGAAGCGCAGGCCGACCCGGCCGCCGCCCGGCACGACCTCCCGCAGGCCGCCGGTGTCGGCGACGATGCACGGGCAGCCCGACGCCATCGCCTCCAGCGCCACGAGGCCGAACGGCTCGTACAGCGAGGGCACCACGCACAGGTCGGCGATCCGGTAGAGCGAGTGCAGCACGTCGTCGCCGGTCCAGCCGACGAACGAGCCGTGGTCCATCAGCCCGAGCCGCTCCGCCTGGGCCTTGAGCTCCGCCTCCGCCGTCCCCGAGCCGGCGACCAGGAACCGCAGCCCGAGCCGCTCGATCAGGCGCGGCATCGCGTCGAGCGCGAGGTGGAAGCCCTTCTCGTAGACGAGCCGGCCGACGAGCAGGATCAGCTGCTCGTCGGGCGCCGCGAACTTCGCGCGCAGGCGCGGCAGGTCGGCGACCGGCTGCAGGTCGGTCGGGTCGATCCCGTTCGGGATTGCGATCACGCGCGACGGCGGCACGCCGAACACGTCCGCCACGTGGCCGCGCATGTAGGCCGAGCACGTGATCACGCGGTCGGCCGCGCGGACCATCTTCCGCTCGACCCCGTGGATGTGCGACTGCGGGTGCTTGTCGACCCAGCCCTGGTGGCGGCCGTACTCGGTGGCGTGGACCGTCACCAGCCACGGCACGCCGAACCGCCGCGCGAGCGCCCGCGCCGCGTCGGCGACCAGCCAGTCGTGCGAGTGCACGAGGTCGAACGAGCCGTCGAGGTCGAGCGCCGCCGCGAGCATGTCGGCGTTCATGTGCTCGACCCACGCGATGAAGGCGTCGAGGTCGTCCTTCGGGAAGTCCGGCTCGCGGACGCGGTGCACTGCCACGCCGTGGCGGTCCTCGGACGCCGACAGTCGCCCGCCGCCGCGCGTGACCACATGCACCTCCACCCCGAGCGCGACGAGCTGCTCGGACAGCTTGCGCACGTGCCGCGCGAGGCCGCCCTCGACGATCGGCGGGTACTCCCAGGACAGGATCAGGACGCGCACCGCGGAGCGGCAGGCTACCGGTCGGCGCCGGGATGCATCACCGGTCCGCGCGCCGTCATTGTCAAAGCTTGCCAGACATGTGTAAGCTTCTTCTTACACATGACACCCCCGAATGGCGATGAGCTCGTCCGCGCGATGGCCGCGCTCGCGAACCCCCACCGCGTGCGGATCCTCGCGACCCTCGCAGCGGGCCGCATCCACGTGAGCCGGCTCGCGCGCGAGGTGCGGCTCAGCCGGCCGCTGGTGCACATGCACCTGCAGCGGCTCGAGGCGGCGGGCCTCGTCACGGGACACCTTGAACTGTCCGAGGAAGGCAAGGCCATGAAGTTCTTCGAAGTGACGCCGTTCGACCTGCACCTCACCCCCGAGGCGGTCGCCGCCGCGGCGACGACGCTCACCCGCGACCGGGAGGAGGACCGATGATCGCCGCCACGTCATGGCCCGAGGCCGCCGTCGCAATGGCCGGCGTGTTCCTCGTCCTGGCGGTCGCCGTCGCGCTGATCGTGTCGATCGCCTCGACGGTCCGCGCGCGCATGTCCGTCCAGCGCGAGCTCGCCTACCGGAAGCTGGCGGAGGATTCAGCCGCGGCACAGCACCGCACCGCCGACCAGCTCGAGCGCGCGATCGCCGAGCTGAGCGAGCTGCGCACCCGCACCGGCGAGCTCGAGCGGCTGATCAAGGCCGTCGAGTGATGTTCGACGCGGTCTTCGCCGTCTCGCCGGCCATCCGGTACGTCGCGGTCGGCCGCGGGCAGGACGTGCAGCTTCGCGAGCGCCCGGACCTCGCCGACGCGTCGTCGAGCGAGTCCGACCGCTACGAGGAGCTGCTCGTCAACCCGACGCTGATCACGCTCGCACGCCAGCGCGGCGAGATCGACTGCGGCGGGCTCGACTACCTGATCGTCGCCTACGGCTCGTTCTTCCAGCTCGTGCTGCCGGTTGACGGCGGGCACGTGTCGGTCGCGATCGAGCGCACGCAGACGCCGACCGATCTCGTCGAGCCGATCCGCGCGGCGATCGGCTAGCCGACCCGCTCGAGCAGCGCGATCCCGTGCTCGCCGAGCAGCTCGGCGAGCGGGACCGGGCCGGCGAGGTGGCGCTCGCCGCCGGCGAGCGCGTCTCGCCACGTTCCCGCCGGGACGTCGATCGCGGCGCCAGGCTCGCCGCGCAGGGCGACCGCGGCCAGCACCGTCTCCCCGCGCAGGAGCGCCACCGCGTCCTCACCCGCCGCCAGCGGCGTGTACCCGCCGCCGAAGGCATCCGGCCGGTGGGCGCGCAGCGTGAGCGCCCGGACGGTCAGCCACAGCTTGCGGGTCTCGTCGGTCGGTGCGGCGCCGCGGCGGACCTCGGTCAGCAGCTCGCGGCGGCGGGCGAAGTCGACGCGGCCTCGGTTGTCGGGGTCGACGAGCGACAGCGCGAGCAGCTCGTCCCCCTGGTAGATGTCCGGCACGCCGGGGACCGTGAGCTTGAGCGCCAGCTGCCCGAGCGCGGCGCGGTCGCCGGCGCGCGCGACCTCGACGGCGAAGGGCTCGAAGTCGCTCAGGAACGGGCGGTCGACGTAGAGCTGGTGGCAGAACGCCCTCACGCGCTCCTCGTGAGCGAGGTTCGGCTCGACCCAGCTCGTGTTCCGCTTCGCCTCGCGCAGCGCCTTCTCGACGTAGGCGTCGAGCCGCTCGAGCTCGATCGGCCACGCGCCGACCAGCGTCTGGAAGATGAAGTAGCGCTCGCCGGCGTCCGGCCCCCGCAGCGGAGCAGTCATCGCGAGCCAGCGCCGTACATGCGTCGCCCACGCCTCGGGCATGCCGGCCAGCGCGCCGATCCGCGCCCGCACGTCGCCCGATCGCTTCGTGTCGTGCGTCTGCGTCACGAGGAGATTCCGAGGGAAGCGGGCCGCGCGCTCGAGGTTCCCCCGGTGGAAGGCGTCGACGGACAACCAGAAGCGGCTCGGGTCGCTGCCGACGTCGTTGAGCGCGAGCAGCCGCCCGTAGCGGTAGAAGGCGGTGTCCTCGACGCCCTTGGCCATGATCGCCGGCGTCGTCTGCTGGAAGCGCGTCACGAACGCGTCCCAGCCGCGCTCCTGCAGCAGCAGCACGCGCGCGAGTGACTCCGGCAGCCCGGCCTCGCGTACGGCGTCGCGGTCGGCGTCCGCCACCAGCCCCGACCACGGCTCCACGTAGGTCCGGTAGACGGGCAGCGAGGCGAGCGTGCGCTCGAGCCCGCCGACCTCGCGCGGCGCCTCGCGCCGCAGGCGCTCGAGCTCCGGCGCGAACGGCCCGCGGACCTGCTCGAGCTTGGCCTCGAACGCGACCTCGCCGAACGGTCGGTCGTCGCCGGAGATCTCGACCCAGAGATCGGTCAGCGGCGCCTCGCCGGCCGGGTCCACGAACAGGGCCGCGACGTCGTTGAGGAACTCGTAGCCGACCGTGCCCTCGACCGGCCAGTCGCGCAGCGGCTCGCCGGGGTCGAGGATCTTCTCCACCCACACGTGCTGCGCGCCGCCCTCGCGCAGCCGCCGGAGGTAGCCGGCGGGGTCGGCGAGCCCGTCGGGATGGTCGACCCGCAGCCCGTCCACCGTCCCCTCGCGCACCAGCCGCAGCGCGAGCCGGTGGGTCTCATCGAAGACGTGCTCGTCTTCCTGGCGGACGGCGGCGAGGTGGTCGATGTCGAAGAACCGGCGGTGCCGGCCGGTCCGGTCGTCGACGTCGAAGAAGCGCGAGCGCAGCGCCGGGTCGGCCCACCAGCGGTTGGCGTCGTCGGTCGCCATGTGGTTGGGCACGATGTCGAGGATCAGCCCGAGCCCGGCCCGCCGCGCGGCGGCCGCCAGGGCGTCGAACTCCCGCTCACCGCCGAGCTCGTCCGAGAAGCGCGTCGGGTCGACGACGTCGTAGCCGTGCTCGGAGCCCGCCCGCGCCTGGAACGACGGCGGCAGGTACAGGTGGCTGACGCCGAGGTCGCGCACGTACGGCACCAGCTCGCGCGCCTGCGCGAACCCGAAGCCCGGGCCGAGCTGGAGCCGGTAGGTGGCCCGAAACGGGACCACTCAGTTCTCGCGCCTCAGCAGCATCAGCGACAGCTCGGGCAGCGTGAGGTGCTCGCCGGCGCTGGCCTGCACGGCGTCGGCCTCGGCCTCGGGGTCGTCGGTGCGCAGTACCGCTGTCCAGCGGCGGCCGAAACGCGTCGGCGGCACCCGGAACTCGATGTCCTCGTGGGAGCCGTTGAAGAGCAGCAGGAACGAGTCGTCCACGACCGGCTGGCCGCGCTCGTCCGGCGCCGCGATCTCCTCGCCGTTGAGGAACATCCCGACCACGTGCGAGTCCTGCCAGTCGCGCTTGGTCATGCGGCGCCCGTCGGGTCGGAACCACCACGCGTCGGGCAGACCCGAGCCCTCCTCCTCGGTGCCGTGCAGGAACTGGCGGCGGCGGAACACCGGATGCTCGTTGCGCAGCGCGATCAGCCGCCGCGTGAAGTCGAGCAGCCGCTCGCCCGAGTCATCGACCTCCCAGTCGAACCACGAGATCTCGTTGTCCTGGCACCAGGCGTTGTTGCTGCCGTGCTGGGTGCGCCCCATCTCGTCGCCGCCGAGCAGCATCGGCGTGCCCTGCGAGAGGAACAGCGTGGCCAGGAAGTTGCGCTTCTGGCGCTCGCGCGTGGCGTTGATCTCCGGATCGTCGGTCGGGCCCTCGACGCCCATGTTCCAAGAGCGGTTGTCGTTGGTCCCGTCCTGATTGCCCTCGAGGTTGGCCTCGTTGTGCTTCTCGTTGTAGGAGACGAGGTCGTTGAGAGTGAAGCCGTCGTGGGCGGTGATGAAGTTGATCGACGCGAACGGATGGCGGCCGTCGGACTCGTAGAGGTCCCGGGAGCCCGTGAAGCGCGAAGCGAACGTGTTCACGCCTGCCGCACCGCGCCAGAAGTCGCGCATCGTGTCGCGGTAGATCCCGTTCCACTCCGACCACAGCACTGGGAAGTTGCCGACCTGATAGCCGCCCGGGCCGACGTCCCACGGCTCCGCGATCAGCTTGACCTGGGACAGGATCGGGTCCTGGTGGATCACGTCGAAGAAGCTGGCCAGGCGGTCGACGTCGTAGAACTCGCGCGCCAGCGCGCTGGCGAGGTCGAAGCGGAAGCCGTCGACGTGGCACTCGGCGACCCAGTAGCGCAGCGAGTCCATGATCAGCCGCAGCACGCTCGGGTGGCGGGGGTTGAGCGAGTTCCCGGTGCCCGTGAAGTCCATGTAGTAGTGATGGTCGTCGGGCATCAGCCGGTAGTAGCTCATGTTGTCGACGCCCTTGAAGGACAGCATCGGGCCGAGGTGGTTGCCCTCGGCCGTGTGGTTGTAGACCACGTCCAGGATCACCTCGATGCCGGCCTGGTGCAGCGCCTTGACCATGCCCTTGAACTCGCGCACCTCCTGGCCGCGGATCCCGGTCGCCGCGTACGCCGAGTGCGGCGCGAGGAACCCGATCGTCGAGTAGCCCCAGTAGTTGGTCAGCCCGCGGTCCGCGAGGAACGACTCGTCGGCGATGTGATGGATCGGCAGCAGCTCGACCGCGGTGACGCCAAGCGACTGGAAGTGCTCGATCGCGGCCTCGGAGGCCAGGCCGGCGTACGTGCCGCGCAGGTCCTCGCGTACGCCCGGATGGCGCATCGTGAAGCCCTTGACGTGCGTCTCGTAGATGACGGTCCGGTCGAACGGCGTGTCCGGAGGCCGGTCGCCCTCCCACTCGAAGCGGTCATCGATGACGACGCTCTTGGGGATCGCGACCGCGGAATCCTCGTCGTCTGGCTCGAGATCGGCGTCGTTGCCGGCGTTCGGGTCGGGGACGTACGGCAGCACGTTCGCGCGGTTCCAGCGCACCTTGCCCTCGATCGACTTCGCATACGGGTCGATCAGCAGCTTGGCCGGATTGAAGCGGTGACCGGCGCGCGGGTCGTAGGGGCCGTGGACGCGGTAGCCGTAGCGCTGGCCCGGGCCGATCCCCGGCAGGTAGCCGTGGTGGTTGAAGGCGGTGCGCTCGATCAGCTCGACCCGCTCCTCGTTGTCCTCGTCGTCGAACAGGCACAGCTCGACCCTCTCCGCGTGCTCGGAGAACAGCGAGAAGTTGGTCCCGTTCCCGTCCCACGTCGCGCCCAGCGGGAACGGCCTGCCCGGCCAGACGGCTCTCACCGGGCTCACGTTATCCGCACCAGGGCGCCGGAGAGCGCGGCGAGCAGCACGTACCCGGGCTCGAGGGTGACGTGCCCTGCAGCCACGACGACCTCGGCCGAGCCGTCCAGCGGCACGTGCGAGTCGCGCCGCGAGAAGTTCGCGAGCAACACGTACGCGCCGCGGCGCACGCGCAGCCAGCCCGCGTGCTCGTCGTGGTCGATCGCGTCGGCGTCGCCGGGCGGGAGGTCGTGGCGGGCGCGCAGCAGCGTGGCGACCAGCTCTCGCATGCCCTCCGGCTCGCCCTCGCGCGTGAGCTTGGAGGCCTCGAAGGTCGCTTCGTCCTGCGGGTCGGGGACCTCGCGCCCGCGGAACTCCGCGAACGCCGCGAACTCGCGCCGGCGGCCCTCACGCGTCGCGATAGCGATGTCCTCGTCGATGTGGTCGCTGAAGAACTGGAACGGCGCCCGCTCGCCGTACTCGTCGCCCTGGAACAGCAGCGGCGTGAACGGCGACAGCAGCGTGCAGAGCGCCGCCAGCGGCCGGACCTCGACCGGCAGGCGCTCGCCGAACGCGCGGTTGCCGACCTGGTCGTGGTTCGCGGAGAAGACGACGAACCGCTCCGGCGGCACGTCGTCGGCACGGGCGCCGAAGCGCCGGCGGCGGAACGTGGAGTACGTCCCGTCGTGCACGTGCGGGCGATGGAACGCCTTCGCGAGGTCGGCGACGGCGCCGAACTCCGCGTAGTAGCCCTCGCGGTCGCCGGTCAGCAGGACCCGCAGCGCGTGGTGGAAGTCGTCGGCCCACGCGGCGTCGCAGCCCCAGCCGCCGCGGCCGGCGTCGCGCATCACCTTCGGGTCGTTGAGCCCGGACTCCGCGATCACGAACGCGTGCTCGGTGCGGCGGGCGGCGGCGGCCACCAGGTGCTCGGGGTTGCTGTCCTTGATCGCGTGCACGGCGTCGAGCCGCAGCCCGTCGACATGGAAGTCCCGCACCCACTGCTCGGCGCTCTGCAGCGCCCACTCGCGGACGGCGCCCGACTCCTCGTCGTCGTAGTTGATCGCCTCGCCCCACGGCGTCTCGTAGTGCGAGGTCAGGTACGGGCCGAACGCGGTCAGCGCCTTGGTGCCGGACGCGCCGACGTGGTTGTAGACGACGTCGAGGATCACGGCCAGCCCCTCGGCGTGGGCGGCGTCGACGAGCTTCTGGAGCCCGTGCGGGCCGCCGTAGGCGGAGTGGGCGGCCGACAGGTACACGCCGTCGTAGCCCCAGCCGTGGCGGCCGGGGAACTCCGCCACCGGCATCAGCTCGATCGCGGTCACGCCGAGCTCGCGCAGGCCGCGCATGTGCGGGATGACGGCCTCGAACGTGCCCTCCGCCGTGAACGTGCCGACGTGCAGCTCGTACAGCACGAGGTCGCCGAGCGCGGGCGCGACCCAGGCCTCGTCGGTCCATTCGAACGCGCCGGGATCGAGCAGCCGCGAGGGGCCGCGAAGCCCGCCCGGCTGCCAGCGGCTGCACGGGTCGGGCAGGAAGGCGCCGTCGAGCGTGTAGCCGTAGTCGGCGCCCGGCAGGACCTCGACGAGCGCCTCGCGGACGCCGAGGCCGGCGTCGTCGAGGCTGTGCTCGTGCCCGCCGATCCGCAGCGTGATGTCGCCGGCGCGCGGGGCCCAGACGCGGAACTGCGCGCGGCCGTCGCCGAGGGGGTAGGCGCCGAGACGGCGCTCGAATGGCAGATGGGTGACAGGCACGAGGACCGCATCTTCCCGCGCGGAAGGGTGTTCAATCGAAGCCATGCGGATGTTCCTCGCCACCGTCCTCGCCGCCGCGGCCGTCGCGGCGCCCACGACCGAGCCCGCCACCAACGTCGGCGCCACCGGCGCGACGCTGAACGGAACGGTCGACGGACCCGCGATGGATGTGCACTTCGAGTACGGGACCACGGCGAGCGGCGGCTACGGCCTTGCCACGGCGCCCCAGAAGGTGACCGCCGCGGGCGACGTGTCGGCCACGATCTCCGGCCTGACCGGCGAGACCGAGTACCACTACCGGATCGTCGCCGACGGCGTGACCGGCGACGAGGAGAAGTTCACCACCTCGGCCAACCCGCTCCCGCCGGCGATCAGCAACCAGCGGACGCGCGATGTCACGACCGAGTCCGCAACCGCCAGCGCGTCGGTGGACGCCAACGGCACCCCGACCACGTACATCGTCGAGTGGGGCACCACCAACCGCTACGGCAGCCAGACCGCGGCGGCGTCGGCCGGGAGCAGCACGAACCCCACGACCGTGACGGCGAAGATCACCGGCCTGCGCCCGTACACGCTGTACCACTGGCGCACGGTCGCCACCAACGCCGCCGGGACGACGCGAGGGCGCGACCGCACGTTCCGCAGCGCGCGCCAGCCCTCCGGGGTCACGATCGGCCTCTCGCGCAAGACGGTTCCGTGGGGCGGCGACGTGCGCCTCGGCGGGCGCGTGACCGGGGTCGGCGTCGGCGGCCTCACCGTCGCGCTCCAGCAGCAGCGGTTCCCGCTCGACCAGGACTTCACGCAGCTCACGACCGCACGCACGGGAAGCGACGGCGGCTACCTGTTCACGATCCCCGCGCTCTACACGACGACGCGCTACCGCGTGGTCACGCAGACGCAGGTGGTCGCCACCAGCCCGGTGGCCACGGCGCGCAGCGCGGTCAGGGTCGGCGCCCGCGCCCGGCACTTCGCGCGACGGCGCGCGGCGGTCGAGGGCACGGTGCTGCCCGGCGTGCACGGCACCGCGTCGCTGCAGCGCTACCGGCGCGGGGTCGGCTGGAGGCAGGTCAAGGCGAAGACCGTCGCGCCCGCCGACGAGCTCCGCACGCGCTACCGGTTCATCGTCCGCCGTCCCCGCAAGCGCGCGGCACCGTACCGGTTGCGCGTGGTGATGCTGCCGGTGAAGGGCGCACACGTGCGCGGGAAGAGCCGCACGGTGTTCGTCCGGCCGCGGTCCTAGTCCTGATCCTCGGGCACGAGCCAGAGCGTGCCCAAAGGCGGGAGCCTGAGGTCGGCCGAGAACGGCTGGTTCTGCCACGCGATCGGCCCGGACTCGATCCCGCCGAGGTTGCCGACGTCTGAGCCGCCGTAGTAGCCCGAGTCGGTGTTGACGACCTCGCGCCAGCGGCCGGAGCGCGGCAGGCCGAGCCGGTAGCCCTCGCGCGGCACCGGCGACAGGTTGGAGACGAACACGATCACGCGCTCGTCGTCGCGTGACTTGCGGGCGAACGCGAACACGTTCGAGTCGGCGTCGTTGGCCTCGATCCACCAGAAGCCCGTGTGGTCGTAGTCGAGCTCGTACAGCGCCGGCTCGGCCTTGTAGGCGTGGTTGAGGTCGCGCACCAGCGACTGCACGCCCGCGTGCTGGGGATCCTCGAGCAGGTGCCAGTCGAGCGAGCGCTCGTGGCTCCACTCGGACTCCTGCGCCAGCTCGCAGCCCATGAACAGCAGCTTCTTGCCCGGGTGCGCCCACATGAACGCGTAGAGCGAGCGCAGGTTGGCGAGCTTCTGCCACTTGTCGCCCGGCATCTTGGACAGCAGCGAGCCCTTGCCGTGCACGACCTCGTCGTGCGACAGCGGCAGGATGAAGTTCTCGGTGAACGCGTAGACGAGGCTGAACGTCAGCTCGTGGTGGTGCCAGCGCCGATAGACCGGGTCCTGTTGGAAGTAGGCCAGCGTGTCGTGCATCCAGCCCATGTTCCACTTGAAGCCGAAGCCGAGCCCGCCGAGGTAGGTCGGCCGTGACACGCCCGGCCAGGCGGTCGACTCCTCGGCCGCCGAGATCGCGCCGCCCTCGCGGCCGTGCACGACCTCGTTGAGCTCCTTTAGGAACTGGACCGCGTCGAGGTCCTCGTTGCCGCCGTACTGGTTCGGCACCCACTGGCCCTCCTCGCGGGAGTAGTCCAGGTAGAGCATCGAGGCGACGGCGTCGACGCGGATGCCGTCGGCGTGGTACTCGCGCAGCCAGTAGAGGGCGTTGGCGACGAGGAAGTTGCGCACCTCGTGGCGGCCGTAGTTGAAGACGAGCGTGCCCCAGTCCGGATGGGCGCCGCGGCGCGGGTCGGCGTGCTCGTACAGCGCACTTCCGTCGAAGCGTGCGAGCGCGAAGTCGTCGCGCGGGAAGTGCGCCGGCACCCAGTCGAGGATCACGCCGAGCCCGTTCTGGTGGAGCCGGTCCACGAACGCCTTGAAGTCGTCCGGCGAGCCGTAGCGCGGGGTCGGGGCGAAGTAGCCGGTCACCTGGTAGCCCCACGAGCCGGTGAACGGATGTGCCATCACCGGCAGCAGCTCGATGTGCGTGAACCCCATGTCGAGCGCGTAGGCGGACAGCTCGTCGGCGAGCTCGAGGTAGGTGAGCGAGCGGCTGCCCTCCATCGGGTTCAGCCTCCACGAGCCGAGGTGGACCTCGTAGATCGACATCGCCGCCTCGAGTGGCTTCGACTCGCGGCGCTCCGCGAGCCACTGCTCGTCCGCCCACGCGTGCGTCGACTGGTGGACGACCGACGCTGTCTTGGGCGGGACCTCGGTCGCGAACGCGATCGGATCGGCCTTCAGCCGGATCTCGCCGTCCGGAGCGAGGATCTCGTACTTGTAGTGCGCGCCGGCGCCGACGCCGGGCAGGAACAGCTCCCAGATGCCGGACGAGCCGAGCGAGCGCATCGGGTGGACGCGGCCGTCCCAGAAGTTGAAGTCGCCGACCACCGACACCGCACGGCCCGACGGCGCCCAGACCGCGAACGCCGTCCCCTGCACGCCGTCCATCTCGCGCACGTGCGCGCCCAGCCTGGTCCACAGCTCCTCGTGGCGGCCCTCGCCCACGAGGTGCTGGTCCAGCTCGCCGATCGTGGGCAGGAAGCGGTACGGGTCGTCGATCGTGACGGTGCCCGACTCGCCGTAGTTGACCTCCAGCTTGTAGGAGAGCGGCACCTCCGCGCCGTCGAGCACGCCCTCGAAGATGCCGCCGGGATGGACGCTCTCGAGCTCGACCGAGTCCCCGTCGGCGGTGATCGCGCGGACCGCGGCCGCCGCGGGACGGTACGCGCGGATCACGACGCCGGTGTCGGTCGAATGGGCGCCGAGGATGCTGTGCGGGTCCCCGTGCTGGCGGTGCACGAGGCGCTCGAGGTCTTGCGCTGCGGCGAGGGTCATGTGGGAAGTGTGCTTACCCGCGCGGTGTCATGCGGATAACCGGGCATCGACGGGTTGCACCCGCAGCCGCCGGGGACGAGGATGGTCGCGACGCGAGAGAGGAGGGCAGCCCTATGAGCGAACGGACCGCATACGTCCTCGGCAGCGTAGACGCGGAGATCGCGCGGCTCGACGGGCAAGCGGCCTCGATCGCGGGCGCCACGGATGCGCTGCTGCGCGCGGCCGGGATCGGCGGTCCGATGCGCGTGCTGGACCTCGGGACCGGCCTCGGCCATGTCGCCTTCCAAGTGGCTGACATCCTCGATCCCGAGGGCTCGGTGCTCGGTGTCGATCGGACGAAGCGGCTGCTCGAGATCGCCGAGCGAAGGCGCGCCGCCGCGGGTGCCGAGAACGTCCGGTTCGTCGAGGCGGACGTGCGGGAGTTCAGTACGGACGAGCCGTTCGACGCGGTCGTCGCGCGCCTGCTGCTGTTCCACCTGCCCGACCGCGAGGCGGTCCTGCAGCGCCAGCTCGACGCACTGCGCCGGGGCGGCACGATGGTCATCGTCGAGTTCGACCTCGGCGCGTCGCGCGCCGAACCGGAGGTCCCGCTGGTCGAGACGGTGGGAGGCTGGATCGAGGCCGCGTTCAGGTCGGCGGGAGCGGATCCGCGCATCGGCGCCCGGGCCGGGCAACTGCTGCGCCGTGCCGGCTTTGTGGACGTCTCGACGTTCGGGATCCAGTCCTACTTCGCCCCGAGCGACCCGATCGGGCCGTTCCTGTGCGCGGGTGTCGCCGGCTCGCTGGCACCGCAGATCGTTGCTCAGGGCATCGCGGACGAGGAGGAGCTCGAGCTCGACACGCTGCGGGCGAGGATCACGGAGGAGGTCGCCGCCCGCGACGCCGTGCTCCTCCCGCCCGCTGTCGTCGGGGCATGGGGCACGCGGCCCTGACCCCTGGGACTCTCACGGCCGCAGCTCGGCGACCGCCTCGGCGAGGAGCTCGACGCCCTCGTCGATGAGGCGCTCGCCGAGGGCGGCGTAGCCGAAGATGAGCCCGGGCCGTCCCGCCCGGGAGACGCGATACGGCCCCAGGCCGTCGACCGCGACGCCGCGGCGGGCGGCGGCGTCGACCACGGCCGCCTCGTCGAGGCCGTCCGGCAGATACGCGACGAGGTGCAGGCCGGCGGCGATGCCGGCGGGCTCGAGCTCAGGTATCCGCTCGCGCAGGGCGCGCAGGAGCGCGTCGCGACGGCGCCGGTAGAGGGGTCGCATCCGGCGCAGGTGGCGGTCGAACTCGCCGCGGGCCAGGAAGTCGGCGAACGCCAGCTGGTCGAGGATCGGCGAGCCCCGATCGGCCAGCGTCTTCGCCTCGGCGATCGCGGCGACGAGCTCGGATGGCGCCACGAGCCAACCGAGGCGAAGCCCTGGGGCCAGCGTCTTGCTCGCGGTGCCGGCGTAGATCACGCGGTCCGGCGCCAGGCCCTGCATGGCGCCGACCGGCGCGCGGTCGTAGCGGTACTCCGCGTCATAGTCGTCCTCGACGATCAGCGCGCCCCGCAGCTTCGCCCAGCGCAGCACCGCCGAGCGAGCGTCCGCGGACAAGACCGCACCGGTCGGCCACTGGTGCGAGGGCGTGAGCACGAGAGCGTCGGCGTCGATCCGGTCGAGCGCATCGACGCGGACCCCGTCATCGCCGACGGGGACGCCGACGACCTCGAGCCCGGCGCCGCGCGCCACCGGGACGGCGTCGTCGTCCGCGCACGGGTCCTCGACGGCGAGCCGCTTCGCCCCGGACTTCACCAGCACCTCGATCACGAGCGCGATGCCCTGCGCGTAACCGGTGCAGACCACGACGTCGTCCGGC
>JBKOYW010000075.1:0-7085 GCA_046744275.1 Actinomycetota bacterium | reverse complement strand
GATCAACGCACTCGCCGCCGAAAGCACCGCACGCACGAAGCTCGTGCTGACCGACGGCGTGCCGCGGCGGCAGCTCGTGTGGACCGACACGTCGCTGGCCACCGCGCTGGCCCGGCGCCTCATCGAGGAGCTGAGCGGGCTCGACCCCGACCGCGTACAGCGATGCGCCCGCCCCGAATGTGACCTGCTCTTCTACGACACCACACGGTCCCGCACCCGCCGATGGCACGCTGAGGACCCCTGCGGTTGGCGCGAGCGTCAACGCGTCCGCCGGACGCGGCGGTCACACACCAGCGGATGAAACCCCCGACGAAGCGGCAGATTCTCACCTGACCGGCGAGCGTTGCCCGTCCGCTCGGGTGATCTGTCACATTCTCGCCGCCGGGTTCGTTCATAGTCCCGGGAGCAATTGCGATGGACCGAGGCGCCGTGACGGACCCGGAGTGGTTGGCGGCCGAGTTCGAGGCGCGCCGGCCTCGAATGCGGGCCGTCGCGTTCCGGATGCTCGGCTCGCACGCAGATGCCGACGATGCCGTCCAGGAGGTGTGGTTCCGCCTCCAGGCCGCGGATCAGGCGCGTCTCGACAACTTCGGCGGCTGGCTCACGACCGTGATCGCACGCGTGTGTCTTGATCGGCTGCGCACCCGGCGCACCAAGCGAGAGGTCGCCCTCGCCGCCGACGAAGAACCACGTGACCTGACCCACAGGCCCCGGGATCCCGAGGAGCAGACGCTCACGGCGGAGTCGCCACCGTCGACGGATGCATCACCGCGATCGACGTGACCGCTGACGCGGACCTCATCCGTGGGCTCGAGGTCGTCGTGCTCACCGAGGGCTCCTGACCTGTCCGGTCACGTTCCGTCCTCGGGATCCGTCATAGCGGCGACCGTGATCCACGAGGAGGACCGATGCAGTATGCGCTCCTGATCTACCAAGGCATGACGCCGCTGCCGAACACGCCGGAGTGGTCGACGCTGCCCGACGACGAGCAGGCGGCGGTGTATGCCGACTACGCGGCGATCGGCGAGATGAGCAACGTGACGCCGGGCTTGCCCCTCGGGGTTCCCGAGAAGGCGAGGACGGTGCGGGTCGAGGACGGCGAGCCGGTTGTGAGCGACGGCCCGTACATCGACGTCAAGGGGGCGATCGGCGGCTTCTTCGTGGTGGAAGCCGACGATCTGGATGCCGCAGTCGCGGTCGCCGCACAAGTGCCCGCGGCGCGCCTCGGCGGCGGCATCGAGATCCGACCGTGCGAGACCTACTGGTAGCTTCTGTTGCCCGCGTTCAGAACGGCGACCCCGGGGCAGGCGAGATCATTCGGCGTCGCCGAGGCGTCGCAGCAGCGCGACGAACCGGTCCGCGGCGGCGTCGACGCCCGCCTGGTCGCCCGTCGCCACCAGGTCGAGGAGCAATCCTCGCATGACGGCCAGGCCCAGGCGCGCGAGCGCGGGATCGACGCGGCCGCCCGCGTGTGCGTCGACCTGCGCCAGCCAGCCGTCGACGGCCGCCGGCGCGAGGCGCTCGAACGGCGCCTCGCCCTGCGCCCCACGGGCGTAGCACTCGAAGAACAGGCGCTCGAACGGCCGCAGCTCGGGGCGGCGCAGATCGGCCCACATGGCCTCGGCGGCCCCGGCCGGATCGCCGGGGAGGTCTGGCAGCAGCGCCGCCTGGCGGCGCTCGACCTCCTCGACGATCGCGACGAGCAGCTCGTCCCGAGACCCGAAGTGGTGCAGCAGCATCCGGTGGCTCGTGCCCGCGGCCTCGGCGATCTCGCGCAGCGATCGCCCACCGATGCCGCCGACGGCGAAGACCTCGATCAGGGCGTCGAGCAGCTCGTGGCGGCGCTTCTCGTCGGGTGGCCGGGCCATCGCCGTGGCGCGCTCAGGAGCCGGCGCCCTCGGGCCGTGGGCGCCCCTCGCAGCGGGCCTTGAGCCCTCGAGCCTCGAGATCCAGGTACCGGCGGGTGAGCCTGCGGGTCAACGCGCCGACCAGCGCTCCGACCGGTCCTCGCTGGTCGAGTCGCTGGTGGGCGACGGCTCGTCCGGTGCCGGCGGGGCCGACGTCGTGCCGCGCCTCGGTCGTGGCCCCGGGGGAGCGCTGGCGCCACGTCCACGACCGACCGGGGTCGACCTCGGTCACCTCCCACACGAGCGTGGGCAGCCGCGGCTGCGCGATCCGGAACCGCTTCCCGACGGCGACGCCGGGGCCGTCGAGGGCCTCGATGCGGCGGATCGAGGCCGTCCATTCCGGCCAGCGCTCCACGTCCGCGAAGACCTGCCACACGCGTTCGACCGGGGCGTCGATCTCGACCGTGCCTTCGTTGATCATGTACCAGATGGTACACGAATTGGCCGGTGAGCCAACAGGCGCCGGGCGTACGTCGCGACCGCCGGCTGGCCGTTCGCGCCGGTCCGCACCGTCAGCAGCCGGGCACGCGTTGGTCGCGATGCGATACAGCCAGGCCCGCACTGTCGACCGCCCCTCGAACCGGCCGAGGTGCTCCACGCCCGCAGGAAGGCCTCCTGCACCAGGTCCTCCGCATCGGCGAGCGAACCCAGCAGTCGACAGCAGTGCACCCGCGGCTCCGCCTGGTGGCGGTCGACGAGCACGGCGAACGCGGCCTCATCTCCCGCCTGGGCCGCCGCGACGACCGGGTCGGTCTCGACGACCACGCCAGGGTCCCGGTCGCTCGTCTCCATCCCGCCCGGATCAGGTCCGTGACGGCACCGGCAGGAGCTGGTCGACGATCTCGGGTGCGATCTGGGGATCGACGGTCTGGCCGAGCATCAGGCGCCGCAGGATGATCGGACCCACGAGGGCGTCGGCGAGGATCTCGGGGTCGGTGGCGGCGGGCAGCTCGCCGGATGCGACGGCGTCACGCAGCAGCTCGACGAGCCCGGCACGGCGCTCGGCGCTGAAGCGATTGTGGAAGTCGCGCACGTTGGGGTCGCGCTCGGCGGCGTCGATGAGCGCCGGCATGCATGCCGAATAGGTCGACTGCTCGATGAGGCATGCCACCTGCTCGATCACCTGGATGACCCGGCTCCGCAGCGTGCCCTCCGACGGCACGGTCACCGGGGCCTTCAACGTGCGGAAGGCATCCTCGACCAGTTCGAGCTTGCCCGGCCAGTGGCGGTAGATCGTGCTCTTGCCGACCTTCGCCCGGGCGGCGACGGCTTCGATTGTCAGCGGGCCGTAGCCGACCGCGCCGAGCTCCTCGAGGACGGCCTCGAGGATGATCCGGCGCGACCGCTCGATGCGCGGATCCCGTTCGGCGGCGGCCACATCGACCACGGCGTCATTCTCGCGCGCCGGCGGAGACCCCGGCCGGCTCGAGCGCGAGGTCGAACCCGTCGACGTCCTCGCCTGCCTCGTCGGCAGCCGGTTCGCCGGCGCGAGGCCGCAACACGGTGAGCACCGCGGCCGCGGCGGTCAGGGCGATGGCGAGCGCCACCCTGTTGGTCAAGGTGAACGCATCGGTGAATGCGGACGCGGCCTGGGTGAGGACCTGGTCGCCGCCCGGCACGCGGTCGGCGACGGACGCCGCGGCACCGACGGACTCCGCCGCCGCGGCCCGGGCGCTCGCGGGGAGCTCTGTGCCGGCGAGGTCGATGCCGGAGCGGTAGGCGGAGTTGGCGATGCTGCCGAGCAGCGCGATTCCCAGTGCGCCACCGAGCTCCCGCGTGGTGTCGTTCACGGCGGAGCCGACGCCGGCCTTCGACAGCGGGACCGAGGTCATGATCTCGCTCGTCGCCGGGGCGGCGGTGATGCTCATCCCCGCCCCGAGAAGTGCGAACGCGACGCCGATCACGAGGTAGGGGGTGTCGGTCGTCAGCGTGGTCAGCAGCCCGAAGGCGCCGGCCACGACCGCGAGCCCGAGCGCCATCACCCGAGCGGAGCCGTAGCGGTCGACCAGCGCCGCGCTGCGGGGCGAGAACACCAGGAACGCCAGCGACGCCGGCAGGCCGGCCAGACCGGCCTCGAGAGCCGAGTAGCCCCGCGCGAACTGCAGGTACTGGGTGATGAGGAAGAAGAACCCGAACATCACGAAGAACGACACGGTGATGACGCCGCTGCCGGTGCTGAAGCGACGGTCGCGGAACAGCGTGAGCGGCAGCATCGGGTGGTCGCTGCGCCGCTCCCACGCCACGAACGACGCCAGCACGACGCCGGCGAGGACGAAGGCCGCCAGCACGGGGCCGCTCGTCCAGCCGTCCTCCGGGCCTTCGATGATCCCGAAGATCAAGGAGCTGAGCCCGATCAACGACAGCAGCGCACCGACGGGGTCGAGGGGCGTGTGGGTGTCGTCGCGGGAGGCCGGCGCGAACGCCCAGACCGCAGCCAGGGTGGCGACCACCACGGGCACGTTGACCAGCAGGGTCGAGCCCCACCAGAAGCTTTCGAGCAGCCCGCCGGTGACGACCGGGCCGATCGACGCGCCCGCTCCCGCGAACCCCGCCCAGATCGCGATGGCGCGCGGCCGCTCGTGGGGCGGGAAGATCGACGTGATGATCGACAGCGTCGCCGGCATGATGAACGCCGCGCCGATGCCCATCACCGCCCGGCTGGCGATCACCTGCGACGCGTCGCTCGCCAGGCCCCCGAGCAGCGCGCCCAGGCCGAACACGGCGAGGCCGCCGAGCAGGGCGCCCCGGCGTCCGAAGCGGTCGCCGATGGCGCCCGCGCTGAGGAGCAGGCCGGCGAACACCACGGCGTACGAGTCCACGATCCACTGCAGCTCGGACGCCGACGCGCCGAGCTCGCGCTGGATCGACGGCAGCGCCGTGTTGAGGCCGGACACCGACATGACCACCAGGACCAGCGAGAGGCACATGATCGCCAGCAGGAACCAGCGGCGGGAGTGGATCTCGGGCCGCTCGTGGAGGGGGATCACCGGCGCAGTTGGCGCGGGAGAGGACATGTCGAGCTCCTGACGGGGATCGGAGTCTGCTCGCCTCGACCGAGACGCTGTCGTATCTCTGCGAAACGTAGACGTCTCATAGCGATACGTCAACGTTCCATAGTGTGCTGTCCGTCACGCGGCCCCGCTCAGTGCGTGAGCACCTCCAGCGACGCCGGGAGGGAGGCGCTCCGCGCCCGATCCCAGAACGGCTGGCCGGCGTGCGCCGCGCAGCACGGGGACGGCGATCGCCGTAGGGTGCGCGTGACCGGCGAGCGATCGGAGGTTACGCAATGCCCGAGCGTGACGGATACATCCCCGGCGTCCCCTGCTGGGTCGACACGAGCCAGCCCGACCCCCAGGCCTCTCTTCCCTTCTACACCGGCCTGTTCGGGTGGGAGTTCGAGAACTCGATGCCCGAAGGGTCGGAAGGTGAGTACTTCATCGGGCGCCTGCGCGGCGGTGACGTGGCCGCCGTCGGGTCGAATCCTCCGGGCGCGCCGCCGATGGCCGTGTGGAACACGTACGTCTGGGTCGACAGCGCGGACGACACGGCGTCGCGGGTCCGCGCGGCCGGCGGCAGCGTCTTGACCGAGCCGTTCGATGTCATGGAAGCCGGGCGCATGGCGGTGTTCACCGATCCCGAAGGCGCCGTGTTCTGCGTCTGGCAGGCGAAGCAAAGCAAGGGTGCGAGGATCGTCAACGAGCACGGCTCGCTGAACTTCAACGGCCTCGCCACCCGTGACCCGGAGGGCGCCAAGGCGTTCTACGGCGCCGTCTTCGGGTGGGAGACGCTGGCGCTGCCCGCCGGCGTGATGTGGACGCTGCCCGGCTACGGCGATCACCTCGAGGAGCGCAGCCCGGGCCTTCGGGACCAGATGGCGCAGATGGGCGGGCCCGAAGGCTTCATCGACGTCGTCGCCGCGCTCACTCCGATCGCCGACGACGACTCGGAAACGCCGGCCCACTGGAGCGTCACGTTTGCGGTCGACGACGCCGAGAAGACGGCCGCGATGGCGGGCGAGCTGGGCGGCGAGGTGGTCGCCGGGCCCGTCGATGCCCCGTGGTCCAGGACGGCGACGATCAAGGACCCGCAGGGGGCCACGTTCATCGCCAGCCAGTTCGTCCCCGAGAACAAGGACCTCGGGGCGTAGCCGGTTCGATGGGACGCCTCACCGCGAGACCCTGAGCGGCGGGAAGCGGCGCGGGAGCTCGTCGGCCACGACCTGGAGCAGCTCGATCTCGTCCGGAAGGCCACGGAGCCGGTATGTGTGACAGCGTGGCGCCGGTCGGCCTGCGGCTCAGCCGACGGTCCGCGTGGCGACTGATGGATGGTTCCGGAGCGTGCTCGGTGTTCGTCCTTCCGGCGCTGGTAGACATCCACGGCCTCGGCACCGTTCCGAGCCTTTCCCGCGCCGGCATCATCAATGCGTGCGCGTCGACCGTCCGCAAGCCGAACTAGTGGTGTGTCGCTGAAATAGGCGAGCAGCCACCGAGTCGAGCGCGGCCGGCCTGATCGCCCGGCCAATACGCTCGACGAACGTGGTCGTGCGACGCGAGCTGCTGGGGGGTCTCGGGCGGCTGAACGCGACGACCACGGTCCTGCAGCGCGCTCGCCTGGCTGATCCGCTCGGCGGCATGTGGGAGGCCGCCGACCTGCAGTGGTGGTGGCGCCGCCCCCGGGCCACCGACGAGCTGGCGCTCCCGGTCTGGTTCGACGAGGTCGGCCCGGTGGCGGCTGCAGGGCTGACGGCCTGGGGCGATACCTGGCAAGCAGACGTCTTCGCAGTGCCGTCGATCGTCGACGAGGAAGACGTCTGGGCCGCGACGTTGGAAGCCACTGCCGGACTTCGGGGCGAGGCGCTCCAGGTGCTCGTGTGCGAGGACGACGCGCCGCTTGCGGGCCTCGCCATCCAGAGTGGATTCGCGATGACCGACGAGTTGTCGGGCACCGCATGGATGGACGCCGACCAACGACCGCCGGTCGCGCAGGTCGATGGGTTCGCGATCGTCGATCGCGTGACACGCGCGGATCGTCCGCACCCGATGATTGCTCGCAACGGTGAACTGGTCGAGCCGCGGCTGCGACAGTGCTCGCTGTACGATCCGACGCTCGATCTAGCGGTCGAGGGCGCGGATGGCGGGGTCGTCGGCTACGCGTTGTTCTGGTTCGACCACACGACAC
>JBKOYW010000505.1:0-6111 GCA_046744275.1 Actinomycetota bacterium | reverse complement strand
GCGCGCCGGCGGGCGCGGGCTCGACGTGGCGATCGAGACCTCCGGCGCCGCCGCCGGCCTCCACGACGCGATTGCGGCCGCCGGCCTCGGCTGCCGAGTGGTCACCGTCGGCTTCTACCAGGGCGGGGCGGAGGCGGTGCGGCTCGGCGAGGAGTGGCACCACAATCGGCTCGACATGGTCTCGAGCATGGGCGCGTGGGGCGCGCCGCACCGCGCGTACCCGGCGTGGGACCGCCCGCGCGTGATGCAGACCGTGGTCGACCTGCTCGCCGCCGGCGCCGTGCGTGTGGACGGCCTGCCGGTCCGGCGCTTCCCGTTCGACCAGGCCGCCGAGGCCTACCGGTGGCTCGATGCCAACCCCAACGAGGCGGTCAAGGTGGCGCTCACCTACGACGGCTCCAACCCAGCAGCAGGAGGAGAGCAGTGAACATGCGACGTGCAGCTTTGGCCTTGATGGCCGTCCTCACCGTGCTGGCGGTGGGCTGCGGCGGCGACGACGACGACGATGGCGGCGAAGCCGCCGGTGGCGGGAGCGGTGAGACGCTCACGGTCTGGAACAACGAGTTCCAGCCCGACCGCGTGAAGGCGACGCAGGAGATCCTCGACGAGTTCACCCAGAAGACCGGCGTCAAGACCAAGCAGGTCGCGGTGCCCGAGGACCAGCTCGCGACCCTCATGACCAATGCCGCCGCGGCGGACGAGCTGCCCGACGTCGTGCTCGCCACGCCGGTCCAGCAGTCGCAGCAGTACGCCGCCGAGGAGATCTTCGACAGCGAGGCGGCGCAGGCCGTGATCGACAACCTCGGCGCCGACACGTTCTCCGACAAGGCGATCGAGCTGGTCAGCAAGGACGGCGTCGCCACCGGCGTGCCCAGCGACGGCTGGGGCCAGCTGCTCATCTACCGCAAGGACGTGTTCGACGAGGCGGGCCTCGATACCCCGCAGACACTCGACGACGTGCGCAACGCCGCTGAGCAGCTCAACGGCAAGAACGACATGGTCGGCATCACGCTTGCCACTGCGGCCGGCGACGGCTTCACGGCCGAGACCTTCGAGCACATCGCCCTGGCCGAGGGCTGCCAGATGGTCAACGACGCAGGCGACGTGACCTTCGACTCGCCCGAGTGCGTCGAGGCGCTTCGCTGGTACGGCGATATCGCCTCGAACTACTCGGTCGAGGGCGCGCAGGACGTGGACTCGACGCGCGGTACCTACTTCGCGGGGCGCGCGGCGATGATGTTCTGGTCGCCGTTCCTGCTCGACGGCATGGCGGGCCTGCGCGCCGACACCAAGCCGTCGTGCAAGGAGTGCAAGCAGAACCCGGCGTTCCTGGCCGAGAACAGCGGCCTCGTCGGCCCGCTCGCGGGCTCGGGCGGCGAGCCGAGCCAGTTCGGCCAGGTCTCGACGTTCAACATCTCGGTCGACGCCCCGACCGAGGACGCGCAGGCGCTCGTCGAGTTCATGATGAACGAGGGCTACACGCGCTGGCTGGCGCTCTCGCCGCAGGGCAAGTACCCGGTGCGGTTCGGCGACGACCAGGACCCGGAGAAGTTCAAGACCGCGTGGGCGGAGCTCGAGAGCGGCGTGGACAAGAAGGCGCCGCTGAGCAAGTTCTACTCGGAGGAGTCGATCGCCTCGCTCGGCGACGGCGTCGAGAACTTCCAGCGCTGGGGCTTCGCCCAGGGTCAGGGCCCGCTGATGGGCGCGCTCAGTGGTGAGCAGCCGGTGGCCAACGCGGTCGCCGACGTCATCGGCGGCAAGGACCCGGCCGAGGCCGCCAAGGATGTGCAGGCGACCGCCGAGGAGCTGCAGGCCGGGCTGCAGTAGCCGTGGCCGCCCAGCTCGAGATCCCGGCCCCCACCACGGGTCGGCGCCGCGCGCGGGACAC
This sequence comes from Actinomycetota bacterium, assembly GCA_046744275.1. Taxonomy (GTDB): domain Bacteria; phylum Actinomycetota; class Thermoleophilia; order Solirubrobacterales; family Solirubrobacteraceae; genus DASSUW01. The sequence goes on along the minus strand of JBKOYW010000505.1, from coordinate 4,223 downwards.
CCGCGCGCGGCGCGACTCGCGCGCCGGCCTGGCGCTGGTCTCGCCCACCGTCATCGTCGTGCTGGTGATGGTGGTCGTGCCGGTGCTGTGGGCGCTGATCCTCTCCTTCCAGCGCATCCGGCTCCTCCAGATCCGCCGCCTCGACGTGCTCGGCGGCGAGTACACGCTGCGCAACTACGACCTCTTGATCAACTCGTCGGACTTCCTCGAGGCGGCGAAGAACACGCTGTTCTACTCGGTGTTCGGCACGCTCGGGGCGATCCTCCTCGGCCTGTGTGCGGCGCTCCTCGTGCGCCGCTCCTTCCGCGGCCGCGGGCTGGTCCGCGGTGTGATGCTGCTGCCGTGGGTGGCGCCCGTGGTCGCCATCGCGTTCATCTGGCAGGTCCTGCTCTCGCCGCAGCTCGGGTTCGTGAACGCGGTCGGCACCGACGTGCTCGGCTGGGACCAGCCGATCCCGTTCCTCAGCCAGGAAGAGGGGACCATCACGATCCTCGGCATCAGCATCGGCGTGCCGACGGCGCTGCTGATGGTGATCCTCTTCGAGTCCTGGAAGTCGTTCCCGTTCGCCTTCCTCTTCATCCTCGCGCGGCTGCAGGCCGTGTCCGGCGAGCTCGAGGAGGCGGCGCGCGTGGACGGCGCCACGCCGACTCAGGTCTTCCGCTACATCATCCTGCCGCAGCTGATGGGCGTGATCGCGCTGATCGCGGTCCTGCGCTTCATCTGGACGTTCAACGCGTTCGACGAGATCTACCTGCTGACCGGCGGCGGGGCGGGCACCGAGGTGCTGGCCACCCAGGTCTACTCGTTCCTGACCGCCCGCAACGACGTCGGCGCCTCGGCGGCGGTCGCCATGTTCATGGCCGCCGTGCTCGCCGTGCTGCTGCTCGTCTACCTCAAGTTCTTCGGCGAGAGGGAGCGTGCGTGATGAGACGCAGCCGCTGGTCGCGCTACCACATCGAGGTCGCGGCCCTCCGGGTCCTGCGGCCGCTGGGGATCGCGTTCTTCGTGCTCATCACGCTGTTCCCCTTCTACTACATGGTCCTGCTCTCGATGCGGGAGATCTCGGCGGTGATCGAGAACCCCGGGCAGATCTTCATCGGGCTCGACGAGATCACCGCGGCCGCGTACGAGCGCGTACTGAAGCCGACGAGCGAGGGCGGCGAGGGCTTCGTCCGCTTCCTCATCAACTCGGCGCTGCTGGGCGTGGCGACGGTGGTGGTGACCATCGCCGTCTCCGTCCTCGGCGCCTATGCCGTGTCGCGGCTGGAGTTCTTCGGCAAGCGGACGGTGCACTTCCTGTTCCTGTCCGTCTACCTCTTCCCGCCGATCCTGCTCGCCATCCCGCTGTTCGTCGCGTTCTCGAAGATGGGGCTGCGGGGCGAGCTGTGGGTGCTGGTGTTCGTCTACATCGCGCAGACGCTGCCGATCTGCGTCTACATGCTGCGCAACTACTTCGAGACGGTCCCGGTGTCGCTCGAGGAGGCGGCCGAGGTCGATGGCGCGACCCGGATGCAGGTGATCCGCAAGGTGACGCTGCCGCTAGCCGTCCCGGCGATCGCGGCGACCGGCCTGTTCGTGTTCATGATCGCCTGGAACGAGTTCCTGTTCGCGCTGCTGTTCCTGGTCGAGGAGCGCCAGAACTGGACGGTGTCGCTCGGCGTGTCGCAGCTCACGAATATCGAGACGCCGGCCACGACGCTGATGGCGGGGTCGGTGATCCTCACCGTGCCGATCATCGTGCTGTTCCTGTTCGCCGAGCGGCTCATGACGGAGGGCCTCACGCGGGGCGCCGAGAAGGGATGACGGCGGCGCTCGCGCGCGCCGCCGAGGCGGTGCTGGCGGCGAACTGGACGGGCGCCTCGACCGTCCCGTCCCGCCGCCAGTACCCGCACCAGTGGGGCTGGGATGCCGCCTACATCGCGATCGGCTGGTCGTGGATCGACCCGGCGCGCGCCGCCACGGAGCTCGAGTCGCTGCTCGCCGGCCAGTGGCCGGACGGGCGCGTGCCGCACATCGTTTTTCACCCCGACGTGCCGGAGGAGGCCTACTTCCCAGGCCCGGCGTTCTGGGGCGGGCCGACCTCCGGGCTCACGCAGCCGCCGCTGCACGCCCGTGCGGCGCTCGAGGTCGCACGGCGCAGCGCCGACGGGGACTCGTTCCTGCGCCGCGTCTTCCCGCGCCTGGTCGCTCAGCACGGCTACCTGGCCGAGCGGCGCGACATCGGAGGCGGCGGGCTGGCCGCGATCGTCCACCCGTGGGAGTCCGGGCTCGACGACAGCCCGGCATGGGACGGCCCGCTGGCCGCGGTCGAGCTGCCGCCGGAGGGCGTGGCGCCGTACGAGCGGCGCGACCGGCAGCACGTCGACCCGAGCGAGCGGCCCAGCGACGCCGCGTACGACCGCTTCGTGCACCTCGCGCGCGCGTACCGGGACGGCGGCTACGCCGACGACGGGAGCAGCGAGTTCCTCGTCGAGGACCCGCTGTTCAACGCGATCTGGCTGTGGTCGACGCACGCGCTGGCGGAGATCGCCGAGCGACTCGGCGCGGACGCCGGGCCGTTCCTCGACGCCGCCGGGCGGATCCACGCGGCGCTGCTGGAGCGGCTGTGGGACGGCGAGCGCTTCCGGCCGCGCGACCTGCGCGCCGGCCGGCTCCTGGCGAGCCGGACGATCCTGTCGCTCGGCCCGCTGCTCGACCCCGACCTTCCGTCCGAGGTGGTGCGGGCACTGGTCGCCGAGTTGGAGTCGCCTCATTTCCGCGGTGACGGCGGGATCGGCGTCGCCTCCTCGGACCGGCTCGGGGCGGAGTTCGATCGCAGGCGCTACTGGCGTGGACCGGTGTGGGCGAACCTCAATTGGCTGCTGGCCCGCGGCCTGCGCTCACACCACCTCGCAGCGCAGGCGGCCGCGCTCGAGAGGACGACGCTGTCCCTGGTCGAGGCGGCTGGGATGCGCGAGTACTTCGACCCGCAGACGGGCGCAGGACTCGGCAGCGACGATTTCTCATGGACGGCCGCGGTCGTGACCGACATGCTGCGCCGCCGTTGATCACACTGAATCCGTGATCTGGCCGCTCGTGGGGCGTGAGCGTGAGCTCGGATATGTGGCCGAGCTGCTGTCCGGCGGCGCGGCCGGGGGGCTCGTCCTGGCAGGTGCCGCGGGGGTGGGGAAGACGCGCCTCGCCGGCGAGGCGGCGCGGCTCGCGGAGTCTCGCGGCTGCGCGGTCGAGTGGGTCCGCGCGACGCGGTCGGCCGGCTCGATCCCGTTCGGGGCGTTCGCCGGGCTGCTCTCGCCGGGCTTGCCGGGCGGCGCCGAGCTGCTCGCCCTCGTCCGTGGCGCGCTGGCGGAGCGTGCCGCGCGGCGCCGCCTCGTGCTGTGCGTGGATGACGCGCATCTGCTCGACCACGGCTCGGCGGCGCTCGTGCACCAGCTGGTCGCGGCCGGCGAGGCGTTCGCCGTCGTGACCGTCACCGGCGACGAGCCTGCGCCGGACGCCGTGCGGGCGCTATGGAAGGACGAGCTGTGCGCGCACGTCGAGCTTGGAACGCTCGAGCGTCCGGAGGTCGAGCGACTGCTCGCGGACGTGCTCGGCGGTCCGGTCGACGGGCGCAGCGCGAGCGCGCTCTGGGAGCTCACCCGCGGGAACGTGCTGTACCTGCGCGAGTTGGTGCACTTCGGGTCCGAGCGCGGCACGCTCGCCGAGGACGGCGGGATCTGGCGCTGGAGCGGCGAGGTGGCGCCGGGCATGCGTCTCGCCGACCTGGTCGACTCCCGGCTCGGCCGGCTGGCCGAGACCGAGCGGGCGGTGCTCGAGCTGGTGGCGGTCGGCGCGCCGCTGGACGCCGCGCTGCTCGACCGGGACGAGACGGCTGCGCTCGAGGCGCTGGAGCGGCGTGAGATCGTCGAGCTACGGCTGGACGGACGAAGGCGATTGGCCGACGTCGCGCATCCGCTGCACGGCGAGGTGATCCGCGCGCAGCTCGCCTGGACGCGCCAGGAGGCGGTCCAGCGGCGGCTGGCGGACGCCGTGGAGGCTGCTGGCGCGCTGCGGCGCGCGGACGTCGTGCGCCTCGCGGACTGGCGGCTGCACTCCGGCGGCGGCGACCACGAGCTGTTCGAGCGCGCGGCGGCACAAGCCATGGCGGCGCGGGATCCGGTGAGCGCGTTGCGCTTCGCCGACGCCGCCGTGCAGGCCGGCGGCGGCTTCGAGGCACTGCTGACGCG
>JBKOYW010000549.1:0-5624 GCA_046744275.1 Actinomycetota bacterium | reverse complement strand
GCCGAACACCGCCACGCGAAGGTCGCGCCAGCGCGACGCGGCCGCCGCCGCGCGCGCCCACCCGCTGACGGCGCGGGCGAACGCCGGCGCCCGCCAGTCCTCGGTGACGACGTGGAACGGCCGGCCGGCGCGCACCATCGCGTTGGCGGTGTCCTGCGCGCCGTGGATGCCCTGGTTGTAGGTGAGGTCGGCCATGTCCCAGGCGGCCGTGACCTCGGGCTCGGGCTGGACGTTTGCCAGGCAGACCGGCAGCCGCGAGTCGGCCAGCGCGCGTGCCACCCGCATGGCCGGGCCGTAGGTCAGCATCACCACCAGCAGCCCGTCGAGCCCGTCGCGCTCGAACTCGTGCACCGTGCGCTCGACGTCCTCGCGGTTGCGGGCCGGAGGAGCGACCTGCACGTCGGCAACGGCCGAGAGCCGGCTCCCGATCGCCTGCGCGTAGGCGGCCTGGCGCTCGGTGATGCCGGGAAGCATCTCGTCGTAGAGCTCCTGCATGACGCCGAGCAGCCCGATCCGGGGCCGCGCGGGTCTGCCGTCAGGCCCCGGCATGGCGCCTGTTGGGCCGGAACTCCCTCACCACGATCTCGGTGAGCTCCTCGACCGAGGACTCCGCCGTCGGCTTGTCGAGAACGATCTCCCCGTCGTTGATGAGGTTGACCCGGTCGCACGCCTGGAAGACGTGCACGTAGTTGTGCAGGATCATGATGATCGAGACGTCGCCGGCCTCGCGCAGGCGCCGGATGAGGTCGAGCACGAGCGCTCCCTCGCGCACGCCCATCGCCGCCAGCGGCTCGTCGAGCAGCAGGATCCGCGCGTCCGAGTGGATCGAGCGCGCGATCGCGATCGCCTGCCGCTGTCCGCCCGACAGCCGCGCGACCGGCGACTTCACGGACGGGATGTCGACGCCGATGTCGTTGATCGCCTCGGCAGCCCGGCGGCGCATCACGCGGTTGTTCAGCAGCCGGAACGGGAGCGGATGGACCACCTCGCGGTTGAGGAAGACGTTGTGGAAGACGCTCAGCTCGTCGACCAGGGCGAGGTCCTGGTAGACGGTGTCGATGCCGAGCGACCGGGCATGGACGACGGAGTTGATCTCGACGGGCTCGCCGTCGAGATAGATCGTCCCGGCGTCCGGCTTGTAGTAGCCGGAGAGGATCTTGATCAGCGTCGACTTGCCGGCGCCGTTGTCGCCGAGCAGGCCCAGCACCTCGCCGTGCTCGAGGCGCAGGTCGATGTTGCGCAGGGCGGTGACGGGCCCGAACCGCTTCGCCACGCCCTCCACGCGCAGGACCTCGGCCACGTCAGGCCTCCCCTCTGCCGCCGCGGTGGCGCAGCCGCGTGACGTAGATGTCGACCATCATCGCCACGAGGATCGCGATGCCCAGGATGAGGTCGAACGTGAACGCGCTGACGCCCTGGAGCGTGAAGCCGTCGCGCAGGATGCCGAGCACGCAGGCGCCGATGAACGCGCCGAGGACCGTCCCGCTGCCGCCGGCCAGCAGCGTGCCCCCGATCACCGCCGAGGCGATCGCCGCGAACATGATCCCGGAGCCGCCGGCCAGCGGGTCGGTCGAGGTGATGCGGACCGCCTCGATGATGCCCGCGAAGCCGGCCAGCGTGCTGGCCAGCATGAAGTTGCGCGTCTTGACCCACCGCACGCGGATGCCGGCCTCGCGCGAGCCGAGCAGGTTGCCGCCGACCGCGAACGTGTGCAGCCCCCAGCGGGTGCGCATGAGCAGCACCTGCAGCGCCAGCGTGATCCCGATCGCCCACAGGATCCCCGAGTAGGCGCCGCCGCCGAAGACGTTGGTGAACGTATCCCCGCCGGGCGTGTCGACCGGCCGGCCGTTGGAGATCGTCAGCGTCAGCCCGTTGAGGAAGAAGAACGCCCCGAGCGTCGTGATGAACGACGACACGCCCACGACCGTGGTGATCACGCCGTTGACGAGGCCGATCAGCGACGCCCCGATCAGCGAGAGCACGACGGCGAGCAGGAGCGGCACGCCGGCGTCGTCGAGGAAGTACATGACGAACGCCGTGAGCGCGAAGACCTGGCCCACCGACAGGTCGATCTCGCCCGAGATCATCAGGAAGACCTGTCCCGCGGCGATGATCGCGGTCGCAGCGACGAACGTCCCCAGCGTCTGCAGGTTCGCGGTCGACGCGAAGTCGACGACCGTGTTCAGGAAGTAGACGTAGAGGGCGATCGCGACGACGGCGATGCTCAGCTCGCGACGGCCGAGCGCCAGCTCGAGCGCGCGGGCGGTCCGGCTGGGCGGGGCGGACTCGGCGGCAGACCCCGCCGCGGCGGCCTCGGGCGCCGCGGCGGGATCGGCCGTTTCAGGTGCCACTCCTGATCACCTTCTGGTCCTTGGAGGAGCCCTCGAAGCGAGACGGGTTGGCGCTGTACGTCCCGGCGTCGTCCTTCGTGACGAACTTCAGGCCCGTGTTCATGTCGCCGGTGCCGGTGAGGCCGCCCGAGATCTTGGTGATGTAGAGCTGCATGACCGGAAAGAAGCCCTGCAGGTAGGGCTGCTGGTCGATCGTGAAGTCGATCTGGTCGTCCTGGAGCAGCTCGAGCGTCTTGGGCAAGGTGTCGTACCCGCCGCCCTTCACGCCCTGCTCGCGGAGCTTGTACTTCTGGATCACCTGGGCGACGCTCTGCGTGGAGCCGGCGTCGACCGCGAACATGCCCTTCACGTCCTTGTTGCCGATGTAGTACGCGTCGACGCGCGACAGCTCCTCGTTGAGCTCGGCGCCGGTGGCGATCGTCTTGTACTGGATGTTGGCGCCCGAGTCCTTGATCGCCTTGATCGCGCCGTCGATCCGCGGCTGGATGTTGAGCGAGCCCGGCGTGGCGATGAACAGCGCGACCTTGCCCTCGGGCACGAGCTCGACGATCCGCTTGCCCATCTCGACGCCGGACAGGAAGAGGTCCTGCCCGATGTACGCGAGCCGGGCGTTGCCGACGGAGTCGGCGTTGTACGAGACGACGGGGATGCCGGCCTCCAGCGCCTTCTCGGTCGGCCCGTTGAACGCCTTCTGGTCGGTGATCGCGACGGCGATGCCGTCCGCGTTGCCGGTGATCGCCGTGTTCATCGCGTTGACCATCTGGGCGACGTCGGCGGTCTCGGAGCCCGTCCACTGGAACTCCGTCCTGAGCAGCGCGGAGGCATCCTCCGCGCCGTACTGTGTGGGCACGAAGAAGGGGTTCGTCGTCACGTGGTTGACGAACACGAAGCGGTACTTGGGGGTCTGAGGGAAGTTGCCCGCGCCTTCGCCGTCGCTGGCGGCGTTCTCGCTCGATTTGCCGCACGCGGCGAGCGCTGCCATCAAGGCCGCGCCGCCACCTGCCAGCGCCGCCCGACGTGAGATTTGCAGGCGCGCGTGCGCCTCCGGAGCCCCGTCCCGGTCAGTCAAGGGTCCTCCTCCTCTCTGTGCACCCGCGGGCCTGCTGCATCGACTCGCGGCTGGCGAAACGCAATTGTTATCGCTAACATTTCCGTCTGTCAACCGTCAGTGCGTTAGTAATCCGGCGAGAAGAGAGCGCTCACATGTCGGAGGGCATGCAGGTGGCCGCGCCTGAGCGGCTGTATTTCGCGGCGCTGGGCCGCGAGCTGTCACGCCTCGTGCTCGGCACGCTGGTGCTGTCGACCGCCGAGCTCGACGCCGGAGCGGCGCTGCTCGACGAGTACGTCCGCCTCGGCGGCAACGTGATCGACACCGCGCACGTCTACGGGGACGGCGACTGCGAGCGTGCGCTCGGCGCCTGGCTCGAGCGTCGCGGCGCGCTCCGCGAGCAGCTGGTCGTCGTCTCCAAGGAGGCGCACCCCGACGGCGAGCGCAGGCGGGTCACGCCCGAGGAGATCACCCGCGACCTGCGTGAGAGCGTCGAGCGGCTCGGCGGCCCGATCGACCTGTATCTGCTGCACCGCGACGACCCCTCCGTGCCGGTCGGGGTGCTCCTCGAGTGCCTGAACGAGCACCGCGAGGCGAACCACCTGCGGGCGTTCGGCACGTCGAACTGGACGACGGGGCGGATCGACGAGGCGAACGCGTACGCCGCCGCCCACGGTCTCGAGGGCTTCTGCGTCTCCAGCCAGCATCTCTCGCTGGCGGCCCAGAACGAGGATCACTGGCCGGACACCCGCTCGGCCAACGACCCGGCCATCCACGAGTGGCACCTGCGGACGCAGACGCCGCTGCTCGCCTGGTCGGCGCAGGCTCGCGGCTACTTCGCCGGGCGCGCGGACCCGGACGTCGTGCGCGTCTACGACAACGCGGCGAACCGCGAGCGGCGCCGCCGCGCGGAGCTGGCGGGCCGGCAGCTCGGCCGGTCCGCCCAGCAGGTCGCGCTCGCCTGGACCCTGAACCAGCCGTACCCGGTGTACGCGGCCTTCGGCGCCCGCACGGTGGAGCAGGTGCGCGAGGCGTTCGGGGCGCTCGAGATCGATCCCGCCAGCCTGGGCGCTCTTACGGAGTGACCGAGCTGCGGATGAAGTCGATGATGTCCTGAGTCGGCGCGCCCGGCGTGAACACCTCGGCCACGCCGAGCTCCTTGAGCTCGGGGATGTCCTGGGAGGGGATCGTGCCGCCGACCGTCACGACCACATCGCCGGCGTCCTGCTCGCGCAGCAGCTCGACCACGCGCGGCACGAGCGTCATGTGCGCGCCGGAGAGGATCGAGAGCCCGACCGCGTCTGCGTCCTCCTGCAGCACGGTCTCGACGATCTGCTCCGGCGTCTGGTGCAGGCCGGTGTAGATGACCTCCATGCCGGCGTCGCGCAACGCGCGGGCGATGATCTTCGCCCCCCGATCGTGCCCGTCGAGCCCGGGCTTGGCGACCACGACCCGGATCTTCCGCTCGGCCATGGCGGCCGATTCTAGGGGGCGATCGTGAAGCTGCGGCGGCCGATCAGCGAGCCGTACTCGTTCTTCGAGCGCGTGCCGCGGCCGGGCCACACGAGCCAGCGGTACAGCCCGGGCTTCAGGCGGAACTGCCTGCCGCGGTAGCGCCACGACCGCTCGAGCTGGAGCCGCGGCTGGGCCGGCCACGCGCTCAGCACCTTACGACGCCCGCGGAAGAGCTGGACGTTGTAGTAGCTCGCATGCCGCACCGCGGTCCAGCGCAGCAGCGGCGGATCGTCGAACCGCGCGCCGCTGGCCGGGGCGATCAGCCGCCGGCCGGGGATGATGGAATAGACCCGCGCCGTCGCGTTGCCGGCATCGTCGAAGGCGCGGACGGTGTAGTCGTAGCGGCGCCCGTTGCGCAGTCCCTGGTCCCGCACGAGCCCGTCCGCGCGGGTGTCGAGCAGGCTCTGGGCTGTGCCTGCACGGCCGGGCGAGCGCCAGACCTCGACCGCCGTGGCGCCGCTGACCTTCCACTGGAGTCGCACGACGTGGTCGCCGCCGACCGCGCCGACCTTCGTGATCGACGGCGGGGTGGCGTCGTAGCGCAGGCTGAACACGCCCGGGACGCTGACGTTGCCGGCCTTGTCGCGGCACGTGCCGCTGACAGACACCACGCCGTCAGGGCCGCCGTAGGTCGCCGACGTGCAGCCCAGCAGGCCCGACATGGCGTCCGTGCCGGAGAACGCGACCTGGAGAGGACTTCGGTACCAGCC
>JBKOYW010000460.1:0-3456 GCA_046744275.1 Actinomycetota bacterium | reverse complement strand
GTTCTCCTCCGTCTCGGCAGTGCCCGTCATCCCGGCGAGCTTTTCATACATCCGGAAGTAGTTCTGAATGGTGATGGTCGCCATGGTCTGCGTCTCACCTTTCACATTGACGCCTTCCTTGGCTTCCACCGCCTGGTGCAGGCCCTCGGACCACCGCCGGCCCTCCAGGATGCGGCCGGTGAACTCGTCGACGATCTTCACCTCGCCGTCGATCACCGCGTAGTCGACGTCGCGCTTGTACAGCGACTCCGCCTTCAGGGACTGGATCAGGTGGTTGACGAGCGGGCCGTTCTCGGCCTTGTAGAGGTGGTCGATGCCCATGAACTTCTCGGCCTTGGCGACGCCGCGCTCGGTGATCGAGACGTTCTTGTGCCTCTCGTCGAACTCGTAGTCGTAGTCGGCCATGAAGTCCTTCTTGGACTTCGGGTCCATGCCCTCGGGCTTCTTGCCCGGCTCCATCAGCGGGGCGAGCTTGGCGAACTTCTCGTACAGGTCGGCGGCCTGCTCGGGGGCGCCGGAGATGATCAGCGGCGTCCGCGCCTCGTCGATGAGGATGTTGTCGACCTCGTCGACGATCCCGAAGTGGTGCGAGGTCAGCGGCTTGCCGTCGTCGTCGTAGCGGCCGCCGTGCTGGACCTTCTCCTCCAGCGTCGTGGCCATGTTGTCGCGCAGGTAGTCGAAGCCGAACTCCGAGTTTGTGCCGTACGTGATGTCGGACGCGTAGGCGGCGCGCTTCTCGTCGTACGGCTGCATGTTCTGGAGCACGCCGACGCTGAGCCCGAGCGTCTCGTAGATCGGGCGCATCCAGTCCGCGTCGCGGCGGGCCAGGTAGTCGTTGACCGTCACCACGTGCACGCCCTCGCCGGCGAGCGCGTTGAGCACGACGGCGGTGGTGGCCGTGAGCGTCTTGCCCTCGCCGGTCTTCATCTCGGCGATCGAGCCGTCGTGCAGGACCATGCCGCCGATCATCTGCACGTCGAAGTGGCGCATCCCCATCGTGCGGCGGCTGACCTCGCGCACGAGCGCGAACGTCTCGGAGAGCAGGTCCTCGAGCGGCTCGCCGTTGCGCGCGCGCTCGCGCAGGCCGTCGGCGTTGGCGCGCAGCTCGGCGTCGTCGAGCAGCTCCAGCTCCGGCTCCCAGGCGTTGATCTGGTCGACGCGCTTGGCGTACTGCTTGAACTGCCGGGCTTCGCCCATGCGCAGGGCACGATCGAGGATCGACATGGATCTAGCCTAGCGGCTGGAGGGCCCCGCCCCAGGGCGGTTTTCCGCCCTCTCAGACGGCTTCTTCGGCGCCCGCCACCGGCGGCGGCACCTGGCCCGCCAGCGCGCGCGACTCGCGCCGCTTGCGCCGCTTGTCGCGGTGGCGCTTGACCTGGCGCGCGAGCTCCTCGGCGACCAGGTTGATCGAGTGTTTGCTGTCGCGCGAGGCGTTCTTGGCGCGCAGCGTCGTGCCCTTGAGGTGGAGGGTCGCCTCAGCCACCATCTGGTGCGGGTTGGCGGGGTTGCGCTCCTCGGACAGCTCGACCTCGAGGATCGCCAGCTCGCTGACCTGCTTGTCCACCTTCTCGAATCGCCGCGTCACGACCTCACGCAGCTCGTCGGTGACCTGAAGGTTGCGTCCCTTGACCTCGATCCGCACGGGGACTCCTCTCGGTGTGGTGGGCCCGACTTGACCATTGATGCTAACGCCCCCGGGCGGGGTCCGGGCTCAACCATTCGCCGCAGCGGCCGACATTGCAGGTGTGAGCGCAACCGTGGAGCGTCCCGAGGTCGCCGTCGTCCGCCATCCGATCGCGGACGGGCGCAACAACGTCGTCGGCTACGAGCTGAGGTTCGGCGGAGCCGTCGACCTCGGCGACCCGTCGCGCGACGCCAAGGCCACCTCCGCGCTGCTCGTGGAGGCGTTCGGCGACATCGGGCTCGAACGGCTCGCCGGCCGGCATCCCGCCTGGGTCTCGATCGCCCGCAACTTCCTGGTGGAGATCGGCCCGCCGCCGGTCCGTCCCGACCGCGCCGTGCTCCAGATCGACGCCTACCCGGCGCGCGACGACCTGCTCACGCTGCTCCAGCAGCTCTCCCGTTCCGGCTATACGCTGGCGCTCGGCGCCTACGACGGGCGGGACGACGTGCAGGAGCTGATGTCGCTGTGCTCGATCGTCAAGGTCGACGTGACCGGCCGCAGCGAGGAGGAGCTGGCCGCCGTGCTCGAGGCGCCGCGCGTCCAGGGCGCGCTGCTGGTCGCCACCGGCGTCGCCGACCAGGCCTGCTTCCAGGGCCTCCAGGGCAAGGGCTTCACGTACTACCAGGGCGACTACTTCGCCCAGCCGCGCCTGTTCCGCCACCGTGGCGTGGCCACCTCGGGCCTCGGGTCGCTGCGGCGGCTCGGCGAGCTGACCGCGGGTGACGTCTCGTTCGAGGACCTCGAGCGGATCATCGGCTCCGACGTCGGCCTGTCGCTGAAGCTGCTGCGCTACGTCAACTCCGCCTTCTTCGCTCTGCCGCGGACCGTCGGCTCGGTCCACGAGGCGCTCAGCCTGCTTGGCGTGCGCACGGTCCGCCGGTGGGCGACCGTGATGGCGATCTCCGCGATCCCGGACGTGCCCGACGAGCTCGTCGCGCTCGGCCTGCGGCGCGCCCGCATGTGCGAGATGCTGGCCGGCAGCGCGCTGCCGGAGGAGCGCGAGACGCTGTTCACGATCGGCCTGTTCTCGGTCGCCGACGCGCTGATCGATGCCCCGATGGCCGAGGTGCTCGACTCGCTGCCGTTCACCGACGAGATCCAGACCGCGCTGCTGCGCCGCGAGGGCCCGAAGGGCGAGCTGCTCGCCGCGGTCATCGCCTACGAGCGGGGCGAGTTCCCGTCGCTCGAGTCCGCCGACGCCGGCGTCTCGCTGGCCGGCGCCTACCGCGCCGCGCTCGAGTGGGCCGACGAGGCCGGCCGCGTGCTCGCCTGAGCCAGCAGCTCCCAGACGCTTTCGAACTCCTCGTCGATGCCCGGATCGCCCCACGTGGCGGCGTGCGCCGGGTCGTGGAAGCGCGCCGTGGCGATGAACATCGCACGGGCGGTCCGCTCGTCGCCGACGATCCGCGCCAGGCTGTGGACCAGGTGGTCGACGTGCTCCTTGATGACGTCGCCCGACTCGGCGGCCAGCGCGACGTAGGTCGCGAACAGCTCGGGGTCCTCGAGGGCGCGCTTGCGCTTGGTGGCGATCAGCGTGTCGAACCACCGGCGCGCATCGTCGTCGATGTCCTCGAGCGGCTTCGACATGTCCTGCAGGAAGCGCTCGGCGACCGCCTCGCGCAGCGCGGCCTTGCTCGGGAAGTGGCGGTAGACGCTGCCGTGGCTGACGTTCAGCGCGCGGGCGACGTCGACCACGTTGGCCTTCGCGGGGCCGTAGCGGCGGAGGACGTCCTCCACCGCGTTGAGGATGTCCTCCCTCGTCAGCACCTACG
>JBKOYW010000170.1:0-5073 GCA_046744275.1 Actinomycetota bacterium | reverse complement strand
GCACGAGGTCGGCCCGGACGTCCTCGCCGGCCCGATGTACTTCGCGCTCGAGGACGCGCCCGAGGTGCTGCGGTTCTACCGCGACTTCGCCACCGAGGCGCCCGACGAGCTGACGACGATCTGCAACCTGCGCCCGGCGCCGCCGCTGCCGCTGATCCCCGAGGAGCTGCACGGGCGCCCGGTCCTGATGGTCGGCGCCTGCTACGCCGGCCCTCTCGAGCGCGGCGAGGCGCTTCTACGGCCGCTGCGGCGCTTCGGGCGGCCGGTGGTCGACGCGATCGGTCCGCGGCCGTACACGGAGTTCCAGCGCCTGTTCGACCCGACGGTCCCGCACGGCTGGCACTACCACTGGAAGACCCACGAGCTGCCGCCGCTCCAGGACCGGGCGATCGACCTGCTGTGCGAGCAGGCGGCCCGGATCACATCGCCGCGCTCGTACATCATCGTGTTCCAGCTCGGCGGCGCGGTCGCGCGGGTGCCCATGGACGCCACCGCGTTCACGCAGCGCGACGCCGCGCACAACGTGAACATCAACGCCGTCTGGCTCCCGGACGATCCCGAGCCCGAGCTGCACGTGCGCTGGGCGGACGAGGCGTTCCAGGCGCTCGCGCCGGCGGCCCGGCCGCGCGCCTACGTCAACTTTCTCGCCGACGAGCCGCAGCAGCGCGTGCGCGCCGCGTACGGCCCGGAGACCTACGACCGGCTGGTGGCGCTCAAGCGCCGCTACGACCCGGGCAACGTCCTCCGGCTCAACCAGAACATCGCCCCGGAATGACAACGGCCGGAGGCTCCGCTTGGAGCCCCAGCCGTGGGTGCTGTGACTACGCCAGCGCCTTGCCGATCGCCTCGAGGACGCGGTCGGCCTGGAACGGCTTGACGACGAAGTCCTTCGCGCCGAGCTTGATCGACTCGAGCACCTTGGACTCCTGGCCGAGCGCGGAGCACATGATCACGCGGGCGCTCGGATCGAGCTCGATGATCTCCTTGAGGGCGGACAGGCCGTCCTTCTCGGGCATGGTGATGTCGAGCGTCATCACCTCGGGCTTGAGCTCCTGGAAGCGAGCGATCGCCTCCGCGCCGTTGCCGGCCTCTCCGACCACTTCGTGGCCACCCTTCATGAGCGCGTCGCTCACCATCTTCCGCATGAACGCGGCGTCGTCGACTACCAGGACTCGGGCCATCGGGCCACCTCCAGCTGTGATTCGGTTGATGTGTTCGAGGGCGCCAGGACCGTTTCGATCCGCACGGCCCAGTCGGTGCCGTCGACCACCATCAGGCGGCCGGTGGCGAAGCGCCTACCGTTGACGTACAGGTCAATCGGCTCGTCGGCCGATCGGTTGAGTTCGACGACCGCGCCGGAGGGCATTCCGACCACCTGCGCGGATGGCATCTGCGCCCTGCCCAGCTCGGCCCAGACGCGCACGGGGATCCCCGCGAGCGACGGGATGCCGGGACCGACAGGGGTGCTCGTCGCCGCCGAGGAGGCGCCTGCGGCGGCCGGCTCGGCAGCGGGAGCCACTTCGGCCCCGAGCTCGTCCAGCGCGCTCGACATGCGCACCACGAAGGCGTTCGGCACGAGTTGGAGGAGCCGGCACGGCTCCCCACACACCGACAGCGACGCCCGAACGGCGTGCGGGGTCTGCGGATAGGCGTCGAGCGCCTCGGCCGCGTCGGTGAACATCCTGGTCTCGGGCGTGCCGATCTCGACCTCGGTGCCGAGCACCGAGGAGATCGCGATGGCCGCCGAGGCCATCATCTGGTTCATCGCCTCGGAGACGGCCGAGAGCTCGAGCTCCGATAGCTCCGGCGCCTCCGGATCCTCCGGCTCCTCCATGCCCATCATGGCCGCGGCGAGCTTGCGCGCGCCGTCGAGCGTCATGACGAACACGTTGGCGCCCGTCACGCCGTCCACGTAGGAGACGCTCGTGGCCACCGCGGGCACGGGCAGCGACTCCATCGGGTTGCGGTCGGCGGACACCACGGTGACGTCGCCGGGGTGGATCTTCCCCGGGGCGAACATCTCCAGCACGCCGGAGATCGCCTCCGACGTGGACTCGCCGAGCCGGGTCAGCGCGTCATCGGTCATCGCGGCCTCCCGACGCGCTCGACGATCTGCACCGCGCGGCGGCTGCCGCTGCGGCCGGGCTTGCCCCGGTGGACGGGCACCTTGTCGGCGTACAGCGTCACCCCGCCCTCGGCGGGCGCCCCGAGCGACAGCACGTCACCGGGCTGGAGCGCGAGCACCTGCTCGATCGGGAGCTCGATCGAGGCGACCTCGGCGCGAACGGTCATGCCGACGCCGCCGACGGCGCGGCGCACCCGGTCGATCTCCTCGGCGCCGCGGTCCGGCGCGTCATCGCGCGCGGCGAAGCGGTCGGCCACCGGGGCGATCGCAGACCACGGCAGCAGCAGCGCCACGGTGGTCGAGTTGCCCGCGAGGCGGGCCTCCATCGTGAAGGTGAGGGTCGGCTCGCTGACGGGGACCATCTGCGCGGTCTCGAGGTGCGTCTCGATCTGGGCCACGCTGAGCTCGAGCTCGGCCATGTCGGTCCAGATCACCGACAGCTGCGCGCACATGCGCTCGCTGAAGTGGCGCGCCAGGGCGAAGTCGATGTCGGTCATCCGCCGCTCGCGGATCTCGGACGGCTCCGAGCCGCCGAGCAGCAGCTCGATCGCGCCGAGCACGAGCGCCGGCTCGAGCGCAAGCATCAGCCGCGTCCCGATCGGGTTCGCGTCGATCAGCGCGGTGATCGAGTTCGAGACGACCTGCGCGTGGGCGTTGGACCAGGTCAGCTGGGTGGAGTTGATGACCTCGAGCTCGAGCGGCATGCGCAGCTCGGCCGAGAGGCGCGTCGACGCCGTGCGGCAGAACGCCTCCAGGCTGCGCTTCAGCCGGCGCTCCTGCTCGGACGTGAACTTGGTGGGCCGGGTGAAGTCGACCGCCCGCATGCGCCGCCTGCGCCGCTGGGTCGGGGCCTCCTCGGGCAGCCGGCCCTCGCGCGCGGCGTCGACCAGCGCGGCGATCGCGTCGGCGCTCAGGACCTGTCCGCCGCCGGCGCTCACGCGACCGCCTCCAGTGCACGGCTGCCGGGCAGCAGCTCTTCGTCCTTGCCGCCGGCCTCGCGCACGGTCACCGCCGCCGTCGCGACGTCGACGCGGATGGTCCGGCCGCGCTTGCCGCCGGTGGCGGTCGCCACGACGGGTATGCGCAGGCGCTCGAGCAGCTCGCGGACCGCAGCCTCGTTGCGCTGGCCGACCTCGAGGCTTGCCGCGGAGACCGCGAACATGCTCGCGCCGCCCACCAGCACGGCCTCGAGCCGCAATCTGCGCCCACCCACCCGGCCGAGGTCCTCGAGCTCGCGCATCATCTCCGGCACGGCGAGATCCGCGAACTTGCGCGGGTTCTCGTCGGCGTTGCCCTGCGACTGCGGGAGGACGATGTGGGCGAGGCCCGCGATGCCCATCCGGCGGTCGATCAGCGCCAGGCCGATGCACGAGCCGAGTCCCAGCGAGACCAGCACGTGGCCGGGCACGCTCGACACCGCGAGCTCGCCCATCCGCACCATGGTCTCCGACACCGACATCAGCTCAGCCCGAGACGCGAGAGGAGCAGCTCGACGCCGCCCTGGTCGGGGACGAGCAGGAACGAGATCGAGCAGTCCTCACCCTCGACCACAAGGTTCGAGTCGAGCCGCAGCGCGACGTCGCCGGACATGGCGGCGCCGGCCAGCACGGTCTCGACGATCGCACCGAGCATGTCGGTCGCGGTCCCGGGCGGGGTGGGCTCGATCTCCATGCCGGTCATGCCGGCGAGCGCGTTGATGTACGAGGTGCCGACGATGTTGCCGATCTCGCCGAGGGCGGAGAGGGCGAAGTCGTCGTCGGGCTCGACGCCCAGCATCCGGCACATCGCGTCGGCGTCGGCCGGCGGGATGAGCAGCAGCACGGTGCCGTTCAGCTCGCCGATGATCCCGAGCACGATGCCGGTGACCTCGGTCTCCGGGTCGCCGGCCGCCTCGACGGCCTCGGCGAACGGGAGCGCCTGGGCCTTCGGGACGGAGATGTCCACGGACCGCCCGAGCATGCCGGAGAGGGCCGTGCTCGCCGTCCCCGATCCGATGTTGGCCAGCTCGCGCAGGGCGTCGAGCTGGAGTTCGGTGTACTGACTCACGGGAGTCCTTTCTCAGCCGGTGGCGAGGGCGGGGGAGGTCTCGACGGCATCGCAGTCGACGATGAGTGCGATCTGCCCGTCGGACATGACCGCGGCGCCCGAAAGGGCGGAGTTCTCGGCGACCTCCGGGGGGAGGGGCCGGGTGACCAGCTCGCGCTGGCCGAAGAGGGTGCTGACGGTGACGGCGAGCGAGCCGGTGGCGCCGCGCACGACGACCGCGTACTCGGGAAGAGGATTCCCGCCCACGGCCGGTCCGCCGAAGCGCTCGGACGCGTCGACGATCGGCAGCACGCCGTCACGCATGACGAGCATGCGGCTGCCGGCCACCGAGCGGACCGTGTGGTCGGCCAGGCGGACGGTGCGCTCGATGCGGTCGAGCGGGATCGCGAACGCCCGGCCGTCGGCCTCGACGAGCAGGGCGGCCATGATGGCGAGCGTCAGTGGCAGACGGATCTGCGCGACGGTCCCCTCGCCGAGCTCGGAGGTCATCAGGACCTCGCCGCCCAGCTCGCGGATCGACGTGCGCACCGCGTCCATGCCGACGCCGCGGCCGGAGATGTCGCTCGTGACCTCGGCGGTGGAGAAGCCGGGGTGGAAGAGCAGCTCGACGGCGCGCGCGCTGTCGACCGACGCGATCTGGTCCTCGCTGATGAGCCCGCGCTCGGCCGCCTTCTCGGCGACCTTGGCCGGGTCGATGCCGCGACCGTCGTCGCGCACCTCGATCACCACGTTGCCGCCGGCGTGGCGGGCGGAGAGGTGGAGGGTGCCGGTCGCCGGCTTGCCGGCCGCCTTGCGCTCGTCCGGGCCCTCGAGGCCGTGGTCGAGCGAGTTGCGGATGAGGTGCACGAGCGGGTCGCCGAGCGCGTCGACCACGGTGCGGTCGAGCTCGGTGTCCTTGCCGA
>JBKOYW010000041.1:0-4496 GCA_046744275.1 Actinomycetota bacterium | reverse complement strand
ATCCAGGCGACGCGCGGCGGCTCGACGCCGAGCTCAAGGCGTTCGACCGATGACCGGGGGCGTCGACACCACCGTGATCGCCGCGTTCGCGGTCGGCTTCGTCTCGTTCGTCTCGCCGGGCGTGCTGCCACTCGTGCCCGGCTACCTCTCCGCCGTCTCCGGCGTCTCGCTCGCCGAGATCCAGCAGGGCGAGCGGCGCCTCAGCCGCGTGCTGCTGCCGGCGATCGTTTTCTGCCTCTCGTTCACCGTCGTGTTCGTGGCGCTCGGCATGACCGCCACCGGCCTCGGCTCGACGCTCCAGGACGGCCGCGGCACGCTCGACAAGGTCGCCGGCGCCGTGATCGTCGCGCTCGGCGTGCTGTTCGTGATCACGCCGTTCGTGCCGCGGCTCAACCGCGAGTGGCGGCCGGACGTGCTGATGTCGCGCGCCGGATCGGGCGGCCCCTTGATCGCCGGCGCGGCGTTCGCGTTCGCATGGACGCCGTGCGTGGGGCCGACGCTCGGGACGATCCTGACCGCCGCGTCGGTGCAGGACACGGTCAGCGAGGGCGCGGTGCTGCTGCTGTTCTACTCGCTCGGGCTCGCCGTCCCGTTCCTCATCACCGCCGTCGCCTTCACCCGCGCGACGACCGCGTTCCGCTGGCTGCGCGACCGGTACCTGATCATCACCGGCCTCTCGGGGGCGATCCTGATCGCCATGGGCGTGCTGCTGTTCACCGGCGAGCTGACCACGCTCAACATCGAGGCCCAGCAGGCGCTCGACGGCCTCGGGCTGAACTTCTTCAACGAGCTGTAAGGCTTCGCCCTACATCGACTCCGGCGCGGAGACGCCGAGCAGGCCGAGCGAGCGGGCGATCGTGCGCTTCGTCGCGACGCAGAGCCCGATCCGGAACGACTTGAGGTCCTCGGTCTCCGCCTTGAGGACCTGACAGTCGCGGTAGAAGGCGGAGAGAGTCCTCGCCAGCTCGAGCGCGTAGACGGCGATGCGATGTGGCGCGCGCCGCTCGGCGGCCTCGGCCGCCTCTCCGGGCAGCGCGAGCAGCTTGAGCACGAGCTCGCGCTCGGACGGGTGCAGATCGATCGGCCCGTCCGGAGACCATTCCAGCCCCTCGCGGACCCGCTCCTCGCCGATCTTGCGGAGGATGTTGGCGGTGCGGGCGTGCGCGTACTGGACGTAGTAGACCGGGTTCTCGGGCGACTCCTTGACCGCCAGGTCGAGATCGAGGTCGATCGTCGTGTCGTGCGAGCGCTGGAGCATGAAGAAGCGCGTCGCGTCGACCCCGATCTGGTCGGTCAGGTCGTCGAGCGTGATGAACTCGCCGCGCCGTTTGGACATCGAGGCGCGCTCGCCGCCCTCGACGAGATGCACGAACTGGAGCAGCGGGATCTCCATCCGGTCCGGGTCGGCGCCGCTGGCGGCCATCGCCGCCTTCATCCGCGCTACGTAGCCGTGGTGATCGGCGCCGAGCGGCGTGATCAGGCGCTCGTAGCCGCGCTCGAGCTTGTCCTCGAGGTAGGCGATGTCGGCCGCGAAGTAGGTCGGCACGCCGTTGGAGCGGACGATCACCTGGTCCTGGCTGTCGCCGAAGTCCGTGGTCCGCAGCCACAGGGCGCCCTCGGACCGGTACGAGTAGCCGGCGGCCTCCACGCGCGCGAGGGCGCGGTCGATCGCGCCGTCATGGAGGCTGCGCTCGGAGAACCACACGTCGTATTGCACGCGGTAGTGCTCGAGCGTCGCCTTGATCCGCTCGATCATCAGCTGCCCGCCGGCGAACGCGAGGTCCTCGGCGTCGCGCTCGGCGGCGTCCGGCAGCTCGGCCGCCAGCTCCGCCACGTACTCGCCCTGGTAGCCGTCCTCCGGCAGCGGCTCGCCGCGCGCCCGGGCGCGGATCGACGTGCCGAGCTTGAGCAGCTGCGCGCCGGCGTCGTTGAAGTAGTACTCGCGCAAGACCTCGTGGCCGGCGAACTCGAGCAGCCGCGCGAGCGCGTCGCCGTAGGCGGCGTGGCGGCCGCTGGCCGCCGTCAGCGGCCCGGTCGGGTTGGCGGACACGAACTCGATCAGCACCCGCTCGCGCTCGGCGGCGGTCCCGCCGCCCCAGCCCTCGCCGGCGGCCAGCACGTGCTCCGCGGCGGCGATGTACCAGGCGTCGGCAAGGAAGACGTTGACGAACCCGGGCCCGGCGACCTCGACCTTCTCGACCCGCTCGCCGAGCCGATCCTGCAGGACGGCGACGAGCCGCTCGGCGATCTCGCGCGGCGGCGCTCCGAGCCGCGGGGCGAGCAGCATCGCCGCGTTCGTCGAGTAGTCGCCGAACCCCGCCTTCTTCGGCCGCTCGAGCGTGGGCGTGGCGGTCGAGCCGTTTCCGAGCTCGGCGGCGGCGTCCTGGACGGCGGTGCGGAGGTCTTCGATCGGACTGCTCATCGGGCGGTCAATGATGGTACGGCTCGTTGGCGAGAATCTTGTGCGCCCTGAAGAGCTGCTCCAGCAGCACTACCCGCGCGAGCTGGTGCGGGAGCGTCATTGGGCCGAGCGAGAGCTTGTGGTCGCAGTGGTCCAGCGACGTACCGTACGGCCCGCCGACCACGAAGCAGACGTCGCGCCCGGCCTGCCGCCGGTCCTCCAGCCAGCGCGCGAACGCCTCCGACGTGTAGGCCTTCCCGCCGGCGTCGAGCAGCGAGACGTACGAGCGGTCGGGGATCCGCCGCTCAACCCGCTCGTCCTCGCGCACCTCCACCAGCGAGAGCCGCGCGTGGCGGGCGATCAGCCGCTGGTAGTGCTGCACGTCGTCCGTGTACGGCGGGCGCGCCTTGCCGACCGCGAGCACCGTGTAGCGCACCGCTGCGATACTACGGCGCGTGGACGGGGATCAGCCCGAACGCCACATCAACCTGCACACCTCGCCCGAGGTGATGGCGGGGATCTACGCGAACTTCGCGAACGTGTCGCACTCGGACTACGAGTTCACGCTCACGTTCGCGCGCGTCGACCACGAGGTCGAGAGCGAGGAGGTCCCCGGCGTGGTGGTCTCCCGCATCAGTGTCTCCCCGCGCTTCATGCGCGAGCTGATCGACGCGATGGAGGACAACTGGTCCAAGTGGACCACCAAGGAGGGGATCAAGAACCTCCCCGAGGCGCCTCCCCGCGATCCTCCTCCTTGACGGCCAGCGCCTGGCCGATCCGGTCCATCGCCGTCGGGTGGGTGCCGAGCAGGAACGACACCCAGGCGGGCGGCTCGGGATCCGACACGTTCTGCACGACGATTCGCTGCTGGAAGCCGATCAGCGCGTCCGGCCGGCCGGTGAGCTCGACCGAGAAGCGGTCCGCGCGCGCCTCGACCTCGCGCGAGAGCTGGTTGGAGATCATCGTCATGGCCGGGACGATCAGCGCGAGCGCCAGGCCAACCGCGGGGACTGCCACAGGCGTGCCGCCCGCGCCGGGCGCCAGGCGCTCGGACAGGCGGGCGACCGCGAACATCCCGAACGGCGCGACGATCGCCACGTAGAGCAGCCCGCGCGGGACGTCGTGGTAGTGGACGTGCCCGAGCTCGTGCGCGACCACGAGCCGCACCTCCTCCGGCGAGAAGTCGCGCAGCAGCGTGTCGTAGAGCACCACCCGCTTGGTCGTGCCGAGGCCGCCGACGTAGGCGTTGGCGGCGGTCGTCCGTCGCGAGGCGTCCATCTCGTACACCTCGCCGACCTTCACGCCCGCCTTGTCGGCCAGCTCCAGCACATCCGAGCGCAGCCCGCCCTGCGGGAGCGGCTCGAAGCGGTTGAACAGCGGCTCGATGAGGATCGGGCTGGCGTAGGTCATGACCACGCCGAAGGCGACGACGACGGCGGTCGCCGGCGCCCACCAGTGCCGGCCGAAGCGCCGCATGCCGAACACGAGCACCGCGCCGCCGGCGCCGACGATCACGGCCTCGATCGCGACGCCCTTGGCGACGTCGCCCAGCCAGCCGGTCCAGCTCTGGGTCACCAGCCCGACGTCCTTGGCCCGCTCGCGTGAGATCGCGCTCACCGGCAGCGTGAGCGCCGTGACCGCGGTCGCCAGCGCCGCCGCGGTGATCGCGCCGGCGAGCACCGGGCGGCGGAAGCGCCCGCGCAGGCGCGCCGGCGGCCGCCGCACGACGTACACCAGCAGCCCGATCTCGATCGCCAGCCTCGCGCCGTACAGCCACAGCTGGCCCGTCCGGAAGTCCTCGGCCCGCTCGATGAAGGTCGCGCTGAAGTAGGTTTGCGGCGCTGCGTCGACCGGCGCGATGGAATCGCGCGGTCGCATGAGGACGACCGCGGCCTCCGCCACCACCAGCGCGGCGACGATGCTGACCGGCAGGCGGAGCCGTTTGAGCACCGAATAGACGATAACCCGAGCATGCGCGTCGCCATCGCGTCCGACATCCACGGCAACAAGCAGGCGTTCCAGGCGGTGATCCGGGCGGCGGAGGAGGACGGCGCGGACGAGCTGTGGTGCCTCGGCGACCTCGTCGGCTACGGCG
>JBKOYW010000018.1:0-5166 GCA_046744275.1 Actinomycetota bacterium | reverse complement strand
GGCCTGCAACGGGCACGTCGAGCTGTGCTCGAAGCGGCTGAACGAGGTGACCTTGCCGGCGACGCACAACTCGATGTCGACGGCGGCCGCCGACTGGTACTCGAGCATCCAGACGCTGTCGATCCGCGACCAGCTGCGCGCCGGCGCGCGCGGCCTGCTGATAGACGCCCACTACGGCCTGCGCGCCGGCGACGCCGTCCGCACCGATCTCTCGGAGGCCTCCGAGCGCGCAGGCAACACGGACCGGAAGCTCTACGAGGAGACGCTGGGCCCCGAGGGACTGGCCGCGATCCAGCGCATCCGCGACCGCGTGCTCCCGGGCGAGGGAGAGCCGGGCGTGTTCCTCTGCCACCGCTTCTGCGAGCTCGGCGCGACGGAGATCACCAGCGCGCTGCGCGACATCCGCGATTTCCTGGTCGAGCAACCGGACGAGGTGCTCGTGATCGTGATCGAGGATTACGTGCTGCCGTCCGCGATCGTGCAGGCGTTCGAGGACTCGGGGCTGGCCGGGAAGGTCTACCGAGGCCCGCCGGCCGGTCCGTTCCCGACGCTGCGCGAGATGATCGACAGCGGCCAGCAGGTCGTCGTCTACGCCGAGCGGGTCGGCGGCGGCGCCTCGTGGTACACGGCCGGCTACGACGCGGCGCTTCAGGAGACGCCGTACTCGTTCAAGCGCCGCACGGCGCTGCTGACGGAGCCGGCGAACTGGCCCGCGAGCTGCAAGCCGAACCGCGGACCCGAAGACGCTCCGCTGCTGCTCATGAACCACTGGATCAACACGGACCCGACGCCGCGGCCGTCGAACGCGGCGATCGTCAACAAGCGGAACGTGCTGGTGGGGCGGGCGCGCGAGTGCGAGCGGATCCGCGGGCAGCGCGTGAACCTGATGGCGGTGGACTTCCTCGGGGAGGGCGACGTGCCCGGCGCGGCCGACGTGCTGAACGGCGTCGGCTAGAGGAGCGCGCGCACCTCGTCGAGGTTCGCGAGCACGCGATCGGCGCCGGCGAGCTCGTCCGGCGAGTGCGTGCTCGTCACCGCCCACACGGTCATCCCTGCCGCGCGGGCGGCGGCGATCCCGGCCGGCGCGTCCTCGATGACCAGGCATTCGGCCGGGTCGGCGCCGAGCGCGGCGGCGCCTGCGAGGTAGGGATCGGGGTGCGGCTTGCCCCGCTCCGTCAGGTCCGAGGTGATCAGCACCTCCGGCGTCGGGAGCCCCGCGGCCTTGAGCCGCGCGGCGGCAAGCGGCGCGCTGCAGGACGTGACGACGCCGATGCCGTCGAGCGCCATCAGCTCCGCGGCGCCGGGCACAGCGCGGCCGCCGGTCGCCGCGTGCAGGCGCTCGATGCGGTCGATCTCCTCCGGCGTGTGCAGATGCGGCGCGACGCGGTCGAGCACGCCGGGCGACGGCACGCCGTGACTCGCGCGGGCGACCGCGTCCGGATCGATCCCGTGCCCCATCGCCCACTCGCGCCACACGCGCTCGACGGCGTCGCCCGAGTCCACGAGCACGCCGTCGAGGTCCGACAGGACGAACCTCATCGGGCGGCCTCGATCGCGGGGACGCCCGGCCCGACCGCCCCGGCGCCGATCCGGCGCCCGGCGACGGTCACGAGCGCGAGCCCGATGCAGAGCGTGGATAGGGCGAGCGGAAGCGACGTCGCCTCGGCGAAGAAGCCGATGA
This sequence comes from Actinomycetota bacterium, assembly GCA_046744275.1. Lineage (GTDB taxonomy): Bacteria > Actinomycetota > Thermoleophilia > Solirubrobacterales > Solirubrobacteraceae > DASSUW01. The sequence continues at coordinate 3,485 of JBKOYW010000018.1, read as the reverse complement.
ACGGCGGACCGGCGAGGAACCCGATCGAGCCCATCGAGCTGACGGCGGCGATGTTCGGGCCCGACTCGCCGGCCGGCGCGTGGCCCGCGGCGCTGAACACGAGCGGGACGCCGTTGGCGACGCCGATCCCGACCAAAAAGAAGCCGCCGATGGCGAGCGCGGGCTCGGCGAGCAGCAGCATGCCGCCGAGCGCCAGGCCGGCGAGCGCGCTCCCGCCCTGCATCAGCGTGGCGGCGCCGAGCCGGTGGTTGAGCCAATCGCCGAACACGCGGCCGGCGGTCATACCGCCGGAGAACGCCGCGAACGCAAGCGCGGCGACCGCGGTCGTGGTCCCGAGGTCGCGCGTCAGGTAGATCCCGCCCCAGTCCGCCATCGCGCCCTCGGTGACCATGATGATCAGGCACAGCAGCGCGAGCACGACCACCCCGCGCGTCGGCCGGACGAAGCCGGGCGGCGCGTCGGCCGTCGCCGATCCCTCGCCGAGCCTCCGCAGGCAGGCGACGAGCAGCAGCGCGAGCAGCCCGGTGGCGAGCAGCGTCTCCACGCGCGGGTCGAGCCCAGCGCCGCCGGCGATCGCCACGAGCGCCGCGCCCGCGAGGCCGCCGAAGCTCCAGCCGGCGTGCAGCGAGGACATGATCGGCCGGTGCAGGATGCGCTCGACCGCTACGCCGTGGGCGTTCATCGAGACGTCCATCGAGCCGCTCGAGGCGCCGAGGATCGCGAGCGCCACCGGCAGCAGCCACGGCTCCGGCGCGAGGAGCGGCAGCGGCAGCACGAGCACGCAGACGGTGCCCGCGATGCGGGTTGCCCGCACGCTGCCGAGCCGCACGATCGCCTGGCCCATCAGCGGCAGGGCCACGATCACGCCGATCGACATCGCGAGGATCACGAGCCCGAGCGTGCTCTTGGAGAAGTCGAAGCGATTCTGGATCCACGCGATGTGCGCGACCCACGTGCCGATCACGGCGCCGTTCACGAAGAAGACGCCGAACGTCGCGATGCGCGGCGTCATGCGTGCACCACGCTGACGCCGGCCGCTGCGTACTCGGCAGTGAGGTCCTCGCCGGCGTCGGTCACCAGGTACGTGACGTCGGCCAGGGGCGCAACCAGCCACGGGCTCGCGGTACGCAGCTTGTCGGCCGTCGCGAGCGCGATGACCTCGGCGGAGGCCTCCACCATCGCGCGCTTGACGTGTGCCTCGTCGTGGTCGGTCGAGGTCACGCCGAGCTCCGGGTGCAGGCTGCAGATCCCCAGCACGCAGGCGTCGGCGCGGACCTGTCGCAGCGCGTCGACGGCGGCTGCGCCGACCGTGACCTGCGAGTCCTTCAGCAGCCGCCCGCCGATCAGGACGACCTCGGCGTGCGGGTGCGACGCGAGCACGGCGGCGACCGGCGGAGCGTTGGTGAGCACGGTGAAGTCGCGGTCGGGCGGCAGTCTGCGGGCGAGCTCGAGCGCGGTCGTCCCTCCGTCGAGCAGCACCACGTTCGCCCCCTCGAGGAGCGGCAGCGCGGCCTCGGCGAGATGCGCCTTGGCCTCGGGCGCGACGTGCAGGCGCTGGGCGAAGCTCGCCGCGGCAGGCGGCGGGGGAAGCGCGCCGCCGTGCACGCGCTGCACGTGCCCGCCGGCGGCCAGCTCACGCAGATCGCGCCGCACGGTGTCCTCGGACACGCCGAGCGCGGCGACGAGCTCGGAGGCGACCACCTTCCCGTCGCGCTCGAGTCGGGTCAGGATCGCCTGGCGGCGTTCGGCGGTCAGCATCCGTGCGGGTTATAGCACGGAACTGCACGTTTCTGCCTGTTTAACCCTCAACCACCCTCAGAAAAGGGTCTGACCCTGTGAAGGGTCTGACCCCCTCCCACGGGTTCGGCGCGCCAGATGCCGCTCTGCAGCGCCGAATCCCTCGCCGGCTCTGTCCCCTTACGTGGCGAGCTTCTGTTGCTGGCGTTCGGGGCTGATCTCGACCACGTTCCAGGCCAGGCGCACAGTGCGCATTGCTCGGATCAGCCAGGCAGTCGGGTCGACCTCCCACCACCGCAGCCCGTGCACCGCCGAGCGCGGGAAGGCGTGGTGGTTGTGGTGCCAGCTCTCACCGAACGAGAACGGGGCGAGCCAGAACACGTTGGTCGACTGATCCTCGATCGCGAACCGGCGCGTCCCGAAGAAGTGGCAGACCGAGTTGATCGACCAGGTGACGTGGTGCAGCGCGAAGATCCGCACCGGGCCGCCCCACAGCGCGGCGGTCAGCGCGCCCGCGACCGTGCCGTCGATCAGGTAGCCGAGTCCAGCCGGCAGCAGCAGGCCGACCGCCACCCAAAGGCCGAACGTGCGATGGATGACGCGCATCCCGCGGTCCTCGTAGAGGTCGCGCGCGTATCGCGAGTGTTCCGAGGTGCCCGAGGCCTCGAACAGCCAGCCCATGTGCGCGTACCAGAGCCCCGCGATCGCGCCGCGCACGCCGCCCCCGTGGCCGTGCGGCGAATGCGGATCGCCCTCCTTGTCGGTGTGCGCGTGGTGCTTGCGGTGATCGGCGACCCACGACATCACCGGCCCCTGCACGGCGATCGAGCCGAGGATCGCCAGCGTGTACTCGACCGGCTTGAACGTCTGGAACGAGCGGTGCGTGAGCAGCCGGTGGAAGCCGAGCGTGACCCCGTAGCCGCTGATCACGTACATGATCAGCATCACCGCAAGATCGCTCCAGTCGACCAGCGTGTTCCAAAGCAGCACGACGGCGGCCACGAAGCCGAGGAACGGGAGCAGGACCCCCGCGAGGTTGAACCAGCGGTGCAGGGCGGACATGCATTGAGTCCTACCCGCAGCAGAGCCGCGGCGCATCGCCTGCGGCGAACGATTCGCACCCTCTCTGCTGTAGCCTCGTGACAAATGGCGACGCCCGCCGCCCGAACCACGTTCGCCGCGGTGCCGCCGGAGGCCGCGGACGTGCTTCGCCCCGTGCTTCCGGGCCTGGCCGACGAGATGATCGCCGCCATCTCGATCGAGGTGCCGGACTACGCGCGCGCGATGGAGGGGACGTTCGGCCAGCTCGTCCGGCTCGGCGTCGAGGTCGCACTCAACCGCTTCATGGACATGGTCGCCGACCCCGGCGCGGACGTGACGCGGGCGCGCGACACCTACGTGAATCTCGGCCGCGGCGAGTTCCACGCCGGCCGCAGCCTCGACGCGCTGATGGCGGCCTACCGGGTCGGCGCGCGGCTCGCCTGGCGGCGGTTCGTCGAGGCCGGCACCGGGGCCGGTCTGCCGCCGGAGGCCCTGTACTCGCTCGGCGAGGCGATGTTCGCCTACATCGACGAGATCTCGGCGGAGTCGGCCGACGGCTACGCCGAGGAGCAGTCCGCGGCGGCCGGCGAGAGCCAGCGCCGGCGCCGTCGCCTCGTGCGGCTGCTGGCGCAGGACCCGCCGGCCTCGCAGGAGGCGGTCCGCATGGCGGCCCAGGCAGCCGCGTGGGCGCCGCCGCGCCGGCTGGC
>JBKOYW010000501.1:0-16295 GCA_046744275.1 Actinomycetota bacterium | reverse complement strand
TTCGGCGCGGGCGGCGGCATCGGGCTCGTGATGAGCGGCGTCATCATCGAGCACCTCACGTGGCACTGGCTGTTCCTGATCGGCGCCGTCCCCGTGCTCGCCTCGACCGTGCTGCTCGCGATGTTCGTCCCCGAGTCGCCGGTCAAGTTCCCGACGAAGCCCGACTACGTCGGCGGCCTCGCGCTCTCGCTCGCGCTCGGCACGCTGCTCGTCGCGCTCAGTGAGGGCACGAACTGGGGCTGGTCCTCGCCCGGCGTGCTGTCCCTGCTCGCCTCGTCGGCGGTCCTGTTCACGGTCTGGACGTCGATCGAGCGCAGCGTGCCCGAGCCGATGGTGGACCTGCGCACGTTCGCCCGCCGCGAGATGGCCGCCACCAACGTCACGACCTTCGTGATGGGCTTCTCGATGTTCTCCACCTTCATCCTGCTCCCGAACTTCGTGCAGGTCCCGCTCGGCCTGCCGCCGGATGTCGCGGACCAGCTCGACTACGGCTTCGGCGCCTCGCCCGTGGAGGTCGGGCTGTTCTTCGTGCCGTCGTCGGTGGCGATGATGATCGCCGGCCCGTTCGCGGGCGCGCTCGGCACGCGCGTCGGCAACCACGTGACGCTGCGGATCGGCATCAGCTTCCTCGTGCTCTCGCTCGTGCTGCTGGCGACGCTGCACGACGCCCCGTGGACGATCTACGCCTGGATGGTGTTCATGGGCGTCGGCCTCGCGTTCAGCTTCGCCTCGCTCGGCAGCCTGGTGATCGAGTACTCGCCGCCCGGGGAGACCGGCGTGGCGAGCGGCATGAACACGATCATGCGCACGATCGGGGCCGCGCTCGGCTCGCAGGTCGCGGCGGCCATCATCTCCGCGCACACGCTCGCCGGGACCGAGATCCCGCTCGAGGAGGGCTTCACGCTGGCGTTCACGATCAGCGCCGCCGGCGCGCTCGTCGCGCTGGCGCCGACGTTCCTGCTGGGGCGCCGGCCCGCGCCGCAGCCGGTGCCGGAGGCGGTCTGAAGCGCAGCGCCGGGATCCTGCTGCACCGCGAGCGCAACGGCGCCCGCGAGGTGCTGCTCGTGCATCCTGGCGGCCCGTTCTGGGCGAAGAAGGACGCGGGCGCCTGGTCGATCCCCAAGGGCGAGTACGGCGCCGACGAGGACCCGCGCGCGTGCGCCGCGCGCGAGTTCGAGGAGGAGCTCGGCTCGCCGCTGCCCAGGGACGCCGAGCTGACAGAGCTCGGCACCGTCAAGCTGCGCAGCGGCAAGGAGATCCTCGCGTTCGCGGTGGCCGGCGACCTCGACGCCGACGCGATCACGAGCAACACCTTCACGCTCGAATGGCCGCCGCGGTCGGGCGCGATGCGCGAGTTCCCGGAGGTCGACCGCGCCGCCTGGTTCGGTCTCGACGAGGCGCGCGAGAAGCTCAACCCAGCGCAGGCTGCGCTGCTCGATCGCCTGTAGGTACGGCTTTCCCTACCCGCGGAACGCCAGCCAGCCGGTGCCCTGCTCGTGGGCTGCCTCCATGTGAGCGCGGCGCCCCAGATGGGACCGTACACGCATCATGAACGAGGTTCTCCGCGAGCTAGATCACCGCACGAGCGATCGCATCGACGTGTGGCTGCTCTGGCGCGAACAAGACAATCAGGTGCTGGTGTCCGTTGCCGACGACAAGACCGGCGATCGCTTCACGATCGTGGTCCGCGAAGGCGAGCGCCCGCTTGACGTCTTCAACCATCCCTATGCCTATGCCGCGTGGCATGGCGTCGAGATCAGCGCCGAGCCGCGGCGCCGCCTCGCCGTCCGCGGCGGCATGGCCGCCTAGCCCGCCTTCCAGTCGCACCAGGCGCGAACGGCGGCCTCGAGGTCGGCTCTCCTGCGCGACGCGTTCTAGGCGTCGAGCACCTCGCGGACCTTGCGCGCGAGCGTGCGGTCGCTGAACGGCTTCTCGATGAACGCCGCGTTCGGGCTGATCTCGCCGTGGCGGTACACCGCCTCGTCCGAGTAGCCGGACATGAACAGGATCCGCATCGCGGGCGCGGTCGTCGCCAGGCGCTCCGCCAGCACGCGCCCGTTCACCTCCGGCATCACGACGTCGGTCAGCAGCAGGTCGACGTCATGGGTGCAGAGCCGCTCGGCCTCGTCGGCGCCCGCGGCGGCGAGCACGCGGTAGCCCTTGGACTCGAGCATCAACCGCACGAGTTCGCGCACCCGCTCGTCGTCCTCGACGAGCATGATCGTCTCGCTCCCCCGCTCGGCCGCGCCATCGGTGGCGACCGGGTCCCGCGCGGCGCCCTGCGCGGCGGCGGGCAGGTAGATCTTGAACGTCGTGCCGCGGCCTTCCTCGCTGTAGACGTAGATGCTGCCGCCGCTCTGCTTGACGACGCCGAACACGGTCGCGAGCCCGAGCCCGGTGCCGGCGCCGGGGCTCTTGGTGGTGAAGAACGGCTCGAAGAGGTGCCGCTGGACATCCTCGGACATGCCGACGCCGGTGTCGCTGACCGCGAGCAGCACGTTCGGGCCCGCGGTGCCCTCGCCGCGCGAGCGCACGTAGTCGTCGTCGAGCTCGACGTCGGCGGTCTCGATCGTCAGCCGGCCGCCGTCCAGCATCGCGTCGCGTGCGTTGGCGGCGAGGTTGAGGATGACCCGCTCGAGCTGCGCCTGGTCGGCCTCGACCGGCGCCAGGCCGGGCGCGAGCCGCACGCCGACGCTGACGTCGTCGCCGATGATCCGGCGCACGATCGGCTCCATCCCGGCCACGATCTCGTTGACGTCGAGCACGCGCGGATGCAGCACCTGGCGGCGGCTGAAGGCGAGCAGCGAGCGGGTGAGCCCGGCGGCCTGCTCGGCCGCGTGCGCGATCTCGGCGAGCTGCTCGCGGCCCTCGACATTGGGACGCGCCAGCAGGATCTCGGTGTAGCCGGAGATCACGGTCAGCAGGTTGTTGAAGTCGTGCGCGACGCCGCCGGCAAGCCGGCCGATCGCCTCCATCTTCTCCGCCTGCGCGAGCCGCTCCTCGAGCCGCAGCCGCTCGGTCACGTCGTGCGCGAGCACGAGCGCGGCCGGGCGGCGCTCGAACCGCACCTTGCCGGCCGTGATCTCGACGTCGATCAGGCTCCCGTCCTTGCGCCGGTGCCGCCAGACGCCGGGGACCGGTGAGCCCGGCCCGCCGCGCTCGCCCAGGTCGGCGAGCAGCGCCTCGACGTCCTCCGGCGGCCGGATGTCCGTGATCGTCATCGCCAGGAACTCGGTGCGCGTGTACCCGTACGCGCGCACGGCGGCTTCGTTGACGGCGAGGAAGCGCAGCGTCTCGGCGTCGTAGACCCACATCGGCAGCGGGTTGGCCTCGAACAGCAGCCGGTAGCGCTCCTCCGAGACGGCCAGGGACTGGAGCAGGCGCGAGGTCTCGACCGTGGTCGCGGCCCGGCGCGCGAGCTCGGCAGCCAGGTCGAGGTCGGAGGAGCCGAACATCCGGTCCGCGCCGGTCGTGACCAGCGTGATCGCCCCCCACGGGCGGTCGCGCGCGATCAGCGGCACGCACAGGTAGGAGGTCGCGCCCGGCACGAGCTCGCTCGGAACGCGCCGCAGCAGCTCGGGCTCGCCGGTGCGCATGACGACGGCCGGGCCGTGCGGGCCGTCGGCCCGCAGCCGGGGACCCTCGTCCGGGGCGGTCGCCGCGCGTCCGATCGAGCCGTCCTCGCGCAGGACGTCGATCGCGCACCAGTCGGCGAACCCCTTCACGAGCAGCGAGGCGAGGCGCTCGAGCGTCCGCTCGCCCGCGCCGGGCGACGACAGCAGCTCACCAGCCCGCGCCAGCAACGTGAGTCGATTCCCGCCGATGTCGCTGAAGCCAGTCACCGCCATCTGACCTATGAGCCAGCGTACACCGGCATGAGCGTTCGCGCGACGGGTAAGCATTCAGCCGTGCTGTCCCTGCCGCCCGACGACATGCGCCGCCTCGGCTATCGCGTCGTCGACCGCATCGTGGAGCACTTCGAGCGCGTGGGAGAGCTGCCGCCGATCAGCGTCGGCGACGCCGCCGAGCTGCAGGCCGCGCTCGGCGGGCCGCCGCCGGAGGAGCCCGGCGATCCCGACGCCGCGATCGACGCGCTGTTCGACCAGGTGCTGGCGTTCGTCCAGCACGGCGACCACCCGCGCTTCTTCGCCCGCATCGGGAGCCCGAGCAACTACGCGAGCGTGCTGGCCGACGCCGCGGCCGCCGGGCTCAACGTGTTCGCCGGCTCGTGGACCGGAGGCTCGGGGCCGGCGACCGTGGAGCTGGTGGTGCTCGACTGGCTGCGCCAGATCTGCGGGCTCCCGGACGGCACCGACGGCGTGCTGGTCAGCGGCGGCTCGGTCGGCAGCCTCGTCGCGCTCGCCGCCGCGCGCACGGCCCGCTTCGGCGACCGCACGCCCGCTGAGGCGGTCGCCTACGTGTCGTCCGAGGGCCACCCCTCGATCCCACGGGCGCTGCGTGTGCTCGGGTTCGGGACCGGCCAGATGCGCACGATCGAGGCCGGCGCGGACTGCCGGCTGACGCCCAAGGCGGTGCGCGCAGCGGTCGCCGCCGACGGCGTGCCGTTCTGCCTCGTGGCCAACGCCGGCACCACGAGCACCGGCGCGGCCGACCCGCTGGCCGAGCTCGCCGAGGTGTGCGCCGAGCACGGCCTGTGGCTGCACGTCGACGGCGCCTACGGGGCGCCGGCCGCGCTGTGCGGAGCGCTCAAGGGTCTGGAGCACGCCGACTCGCTCGTGCTCGACCCGCACAAGTGGCTGTTCCAGCCGTACGAGATCGGCTGCGTGCTGGTCCGCGAGGGCGGCCTGCTCGAGCGGACGTTCGCTCTGCACTTCGCGGCCCTGCGCGACGCGACCGGCGGCGAGGTGAACTTCCGCGACCGCTCCGTGCAGCTCACTCGCACCTCGCGCGCGCTCAAGCTCTGGCTCTCCCTGCGCGTGTTCGGCCTCGCCGCGTTCCGCGGCGCCGTCGCCCACGGGATCGCGCTCGCCGAACACGCCGAGGCGACGCTGCGCGCCCGGCCCGGCTGGGAGGTCGTCTCGCCCGCGCAGCTGGCGATCGTCTGCTTCCGCCGCGACGGCGACGACGCGCACCAGACCGCGATCGCCGAGGCGATGGTGCGCGACGGTTTCGCCGCTCCGAGCACGACCGAGCTGGCGGGCCGCGTCGCGCTGCGCATGTGCACGATCAACCCGCGCACGACGTTCGAGGACGTCGAGCGGACGATCGAGCGCATGGAGTCGGTGTCAAGATCCTGCCGTTGAGTTGACACGCGCTCCTGGCGGGGAGTAGGAATGCCGCGGGATAGGGTCGACGAGGGGGCTTGTGATGGGACGGACGTTCCGTAGGTCGCTGCTGCTGCTCGTTCTCGCGTTTGCCGCTCTGCCCGCAAGCGCCCCGGCCGCCGAGCCGCCCTGGTGCGGCACACCGGAGCCGGACTTCTCCGCCGACGTCGTGCCCGACGGGACCGACCCGGCGGATCCACCGGGCAGCTTCCCGCACATCCCGCACTACGCGATCGGCTGCACGCTCGAGGACATCCAGGAGCGCAGCCGCGGCCGCATGACGGTCGACGTGATCGGCAAGTCCGCGACCGGGCGGAACATGTACGGCGTCGTCATCAACCGCCTGCGCAGCCGCGACGAGCGGCGCGCCTTCCGCAACTGGCTGGCCGTCCGCGCGCTCGCGCTGGAGAGCCCGGTCACGGCCCAGAGGCTGCTGCGCCGGATGGACGACGACGTGAAGGTCCCGATCTTCATCCAGGGCGGCATCCACGGCGACGAGTACGAGGGCGTCGACGCCGCGATCGACGTGATCGAGAAGTACGCGACGACGCCGTACGGCACCGACCCCAAGATCGACGAGATCCTCAGCCACGCGATCCTCGTCTTCAACGTCATCCAGAATCCGGACGGCCGCGTCTTCGGCGTGCGCCAGAACGGAAACGGGTTCGACCTCAACCGCGACTACCTCACGCAGTCGCAGCCCGAGACCATCGCCTCGATCACGCTGATGAAGCGGTGGCTCGCCCCCGAGATGATCGACATGCACGGCTACCTCGAGCCGACGCTGATCGAGGCGACGACCAAGCCGCACAACCCGAGCATCGAGTACGACCTGTGGCTGAAGTGGAACCAGTCGCGCATCGACTACAACGAGGCGGCGCTGGACGCGATCGGCCAGGACGTCCAGCGACCGATCAACGACTGGTGCCCGGAGGCCGACCCGAGCCCCGTGGACCGATCGTGCCCGGATACCGGCGTCTCGCCGGGCCCCGACGTGGCCGAGGGTTGGGACGACTGGGGCCCGTTCTACGGCCCGATGTACCACCAGCACGTCGGTCTCGACTCGTCCACGGTCGAGATGTGCGCCGAGGCTGTGAAGCCTGCGGAGAACTGGTATCGCCCGTGTGGTGGCCGCGCCGGCGCCCGCCGTATCCAGAACGTCGTCCAGGAGTCGACGATCGAGTTCGTCGTCGACCACCGTGAGGACATGCTCGCCGACGAGCTCGAGATCTACCGCCGCGGCGACGTCGACGCCCCGCGGCCGCCGTGCTGCCCGGACCCGTTCAAGCCCGAGTTCCACAACTGGATGCTCGACTACCCGCAGGCGTACGTGATCCCGGTGGGGGAGGGGCAGCGCAGCGACGCCGAGGCGAACCGACTCGTCGACTGGCTGCTGTTCAACGACATCGAGGTCGACGAGCTCGAGCGCGACTACCGCTTCGGCTCGCAGACCTTCGAGGAAGGCTCGTACGTGGTCTGGATGGCCCAGCCGCGGCGCGGCCTCGCCGACACGGCCCTCAACATCGGCGTCGACATCTCGTCGCGCATCAACCGCCTCTATGCGCCGCCCGCGGCTTGGAGCCACGGGTACCTGTGGGGGGCCGACACCGTGACGATCGCGGACGGCGCGACGTTCTCGCCGCGGACCGACGAGCTCCGCCGGCCGAACCGGCTCAAGGGCTCGCTGCCGCACGGCAAGGTGCAGGGCTACACGCTGCAGATCGACTCGCCCACCGCCGTCCGCGCGCTCAACGACCTCGTGCGGGCAGGGGCTGACACGTCGCTCGCGACCGCGGCATTCAGCGGTGGGCCGGCGGGCACCGCCGTCTTCGGTACCGACCGCGACACCAAGCGGGCGCTGGAGGACGCGGCGCGCGAGTTCGGGTTGGACTTCGGCAAGCTCGCCCCCGGCGCGCTGCCGAGCCTGAAGCCGATCGAGCGGGTCCCGCGCATCGTGGTGATGAGCTCGCTCGGCTCGGCGCCGCAGGGCAGCACGCTGCCCGTCGCGCGCGTCGACCAGAGCGTGTGGGTGCTGCGCGAGCTCGGCTTCGACGCCGAGCCGACCAGCCTTGCGGAGCTGAACAGTGCGCCGACCAACCCGCTGCTGCGGGGCTACGACATCCTCTACAACACCAGCGGCTTCCCGCCGGCGACCAACAACCAGGGGCAGCCGATCAACACCGTCGCCCGGGCCAGGATCCCGGAGTTTTTCGTCGCGGGCGGCGACTACATCGGCGGCCAGGCCGGCGGCGCCACCTTCCTCACCGGCGCCGGCCAGGTGACCGGCCTCACGCAGGGGAACGCCGGCGGGAACGGGCGCAGCGGCATCGTGTACTGGGACAACACCGGCGGCGCCGACAGCGTGATCACCGGCGCCATGCCCGCCCGCGACACCGCGATCGTCGACCCGCCGACATGGCTCAGCGCCGTGCCGGCGGGCTGGGCCGTCGACGCGAGGCTGCCGACCTCCGGCTTCTTCGCGGCCGGCCTGTGGCCGACCTCGACCTGGGGCTCGGCGCCCGGCTCGGCGATCATCGCGCACGGCACGAACACAGCGAACACCTCGCGCCTGGTCCTGTTCGCCAACAACCCGCTGTATCGCGCCGACCTGGAGCGCGAGTGGCCGATGGTGGCCACGGCGGCGTACTGGGCGCATAACTAGCGCAGACGGCGGCGGCCCCGCGACGGGGCCGCCGCCGCTCTCACACCACGCCGAACCAGACCGCGAATCCGGCCACGACGAGCGCGAGCGACGCGAGGATGCGGGACGGGCGCAGGCGGAGGACGGCGACGGCGACGCCGAAGAGGACGACCGTGGCGTAGTCGCGCGCCGGGAAGACGGTCCGCGTGGCGACGACCTCGTCGCCCTCGGTCACGTCGCAGCGCAGCGTCCCCGGCGGCCACCACTGCGGGTCGTAGGTGACGCCCTGCGTCTCCTCGAACGGCGGGCACTCGTCGAACTCGGCGGTGTCGGGCTGGGTGAAGCCGCCCCAGACGACGAGGAAGCCGACCACGAGGACCAGCAGAGCGAGCAGGCGCATCACGGCTCGATGACTGTTACCCCCCGCTGCGCGAACTCGCCCATCGCCGCCAGCTCTGCGCCGGCCTCGTCGAGCGAGATCGTGCGGCCGATCAGCCGTGCCGGCTCGACGGCGCCCGAGGCGATCAGGCGCAGCAGCGCGTCGTAGCGGCCGACGGCCATCCCGTGCACGCCGCGCAGCTCGAGCTCGTAGGCGATCACGCGGTCCATCGGCAGCGCGACGTCGCGCTCGTCCTCGAGCAGCAGCCCGACCTGGACGTGCCGGCCTCGTTTGCGCAACGAGAGGATCGAGGCGCGGCTGGTGGCGGCGCTGCCGAGTGCGTCGAGCGAGACGTGGGCGCCGCCGCCGGTCGCCTCGACGACCGCGGCGGCGGTGTCGCCTCCGCGCGCGTCGATGGAGGCCGCCGCGCCGAGCGACCGCGCCAGCGCGAGCGTCTCGGGATCGACGTCGACCGCCACGACCGCGGCGCCGAGCGCAGAGGCGATCATCACCGCCGACAGGCCGACGCCGCCGCAGCCGTGGACCGCGACCCAGTCGCCCGCCGCCACGCGGCCGTGCTCGGTCAGCGCTGCGAACGCGGTCATGAACCGGCAGCCGAGGCTCGCGGCCTCGACGAAGCCGAGTGACTCGGGCAGGCGGACGAGGTTGAGGTCCGCGCGGGGCAGGGCGACCAGCTCTGCGAACGAGCCCCAGGCGGTGAAGCCCGGCTGGAAGTCGGCGTCGCAGATCTGGGTCCAGCCGTGGCGGCACGGCTCGCAGCGCCCGCAGCCGCAGCAGAACGGTACGGTCACGCGGTCGCCGAGATCGAACCCGCTAGCCTCGGGCCCGACCGCGGCCACCACGCCGGCCAGCTCATGCCCGGGGACGTGGGGAAGTGAGATCGCCGGGTCGTGGCCCATCCACCCGTGCCAGTCGCTCCGGCAGACCCCGGTAGCCTGGACTGCGACGACGACGCCGTCGGCGGGCGGCTCGGGGTCCGGAACGGCCTCGACGAGCAACGGCTCGCCGAATGCGCGCATGACCGCTGCCCTCATGGCGCGACTGTGAGATCCATCACGGTCAACACGCTGTCCATGTGAAACCGCATGGTCATTGCCGAATATCAGTACTGGATGATCCGTCCGTCCACAGCCCTCGCGCGTACCCGCGGTGCCCTCGGCACGGCTCGCTCGCGCCTGCGCGGACGCATGCTGCCGATCGTGCACAACGCGATCGCGGCGGCAGCCGCCTGGCTGCTGGCGGTCGTCCTGCTGCCCGACCCGCGGCCCGCGTTCGCGGCGATCGCGGCCGTGATCGCCGTCGGCGTCACGCACGGCGAGCGCGCCGGCCGCGCGCTCCAGCTCGTGGGCGGCGTGGTGGTCGGCATCAGCGTCGCCACGCTGCTGATCTCCGTCATCGGCACCGGCGCCTGGCAGATCGCCGTCCTCGTCGTGCTCGCCATGGCCACCGCCACGGCGCTCGGCGGCGGCGAGATGCTCGTGGTCGAGTCCGCCGTCTCGGCGATCCTGCTTGTCGCGCTCGACCCCGGCGCGGCCGACGGCTTCTCGCCGACCCGGATCGCCGAGGGCGCCATCGGCGGCGCCGTCGCGCTCGCCGTCAGCTCGTTCCTCTTCCCGCCCGATCCCGCGCTAGCCCCGGGCCGCGTCGCCCAGGCGATGTTCGTCGAGCTCGGCCGCGCGCTCGAGCGGATCGCGAACGCCCTCGACGCACGTGACCCCGGCGTCGCCGAGCGCGCGCTGATCGACGCGCGCGGGATCGACGATCTGATCCGCTCGGTCGAGGAGGAGGTGAGCACCGGCCGCGAGACCGCGAAGTACACGCCGCCGCGCCGCTCCTCGCGCGCGCAGCTCGACCGCTACGCGCGGAGCATCCCGCAGGTCGACTACGCGGTCCGCAACACGCGCGTGCTCGCCCGCCACGTCGTCAGCCTCGTGCGCGAGCACGAGCACGTGCCCGACGGTCTGTCGACCGCGGTGCGCGACCTCGCGAACGCCGTGTGGGAGCTCGCCGCCGCCTACGACGCCCCGTCGCACGCCGAGCCGGCCCGGCGCCTCGCGGTCCAGGCCGCCGCCGGCGTCGCCGCGATCCCCGAGGCGAGCGCCGATCTCGTGCTCGTGCGCGGCCAGGTCCGCTCGGCCGCCGCCGACCTCGTGCGCGCCGCCGAGCTGGTGTCCGACGAGCCGCAGCCGCTCGACGACCGGCCGACCGAAGAGCTGCTCGTCCACCCCGCGGTCGCGTAGGGGTAACCGCCCCACCCGCGAGTGCGCGGAGGCGTTGAGAGACCTCCACACCCGTACGGCGGGGTCCAGATCTCGCCTACGATCGGCGCTCGATGGTCTCCGTCGCGGAACCGGCACCACCTCCGCTGCGACTGGCCACCTGGCATCCAGGCGACGGTGACCGGGTGCGGATCACTCCGCTGTACCGCAGCCCGATCGTCTCGATGGGGACGTTCTGGTGCGGGCCCGACGACGTGCGCTGGTCGCTGGAGAACTTCGTCGGCGACGTCGCCCACATCGTGTTCCCGACGATGCCGGTCTGGATCGCGGCCCAGGGCCATGAGCTGACGCTCGCGGGCCCGAACCACGCGGTCTTCTTCAACGCGGGCGACGTGTTCCGTCGCCGCCGCTTCAACGGGGGCGGCGACCGCAACGACTTCATCGTCGTCGGTCAGGACACGCTCGACGAGTGGCTGCGCGACGCGCGCTTCCCGAATCCGCTCGGCAAGCTGCTGCCGCGTCCGTATCTGACGGTGCGCTCGATCGCCCGCGCGCTCGCGAACGGGGCCGACGGCCTGATGGTCGAGGAGCACCTGCTCCGGCTCGGCCACGCCACCGTCGTCGGGGCGTTCCGCGCCGAGGAGCGGATGCCGCACCGTCGCCGGCGCCCGCCGACCGTCGTCGAGGACGCCAAGGCGCTGCTCAGCGCGCGCTTCACCGAGCACCTCACGCTCGAGGAGCTCGGCCGCGCGGTCAACGTGTCGCCATTCCACCTCGCGCGGTCGTTCCGGCGCCACACCGGCTACACGCTGCACGAGTACCGCATCAACCTGCGGCTGCGGGCCGCGCTCGAGCGCCTCGCGGCGGGCGACGAAGATCTCGCGGTGATCGCGCGCGCCGTCGGCTTCTCGAGCCACAGCCACCTGACCGCGAGCTTCCACCGGGCGTTCGGCGTGCCGCCCTCCTGTGTCCGCAAGCAGCCGCTGCCCCCGTACGCGTAGTTGATTGAGGAGCCACGGGCGGGCAGACTTCCTGTCGTGGGGGACGAGGTTGCCGCCCGGGTCTTCACCGGAGAGGACCGCAAGCGCTATCGCGAGAAGGTCAAGCGGTGCCTCGACGTGTTCGCCCGCATGCTCGCGGAGGCGCGCTTCGATGCCGACCGCCGCTCGATCGGCCTCGAGATCGAGCTCAACATCACCGAGGAGACCGGCGACCCGGCGCTGGCCAACCAGCACGTGCTGGAGATGATCGCCGACCCGGACTGGCAGACCGAGCTCGCGCAGTTCAACATCGAGATCAACATCCCACCGCGCAGCCTCGGCGGCAACGTGCTCGGCGAGCTCGAGACCGCCGTCCGGGCGAGCCTCAACCACGCCGAGGAGGGCGCGCTGAAGGCGCACACCCGGCTGCTCATGGTCGGCATCCTGCCGACGCTCAGCGAGTCGCTGCTCGACGGCTCCGTCCTCAGCGCCAACCCCCGCTACGCGCTGCTGAACGAGCAGATCTTCGCCGCCCGCGGGGAGGACCTGCATCTGGCGATCGACGGCGTCGAGCGTCTGTCGGTGTACGCCGACACGATCGCCCCCGAGGCGGCGTGCACCAGCGTGCAGCTGCACCAGCTCGTCGACCCGGGCGCGTTCGCGAACCATTGGAACGCCGCCCAGTGCATCGCCGGGATCCAGCTCGCGGTCGGCGCCAACTCGCCGTTCTTCTTCGGGCGTGAGCTGTGGCGCGAGACCCGGATCGCGCTGTTCGAGCAGGCGACCGACACGCGCTCGGAGGAGCTCAAGGCGCAGGGCGTGCGCCCGCGGGTGTGGTTCGGCGAGCGCTGGATCACGTCGATCTTCGACCTGTTCGAGGAGAACGTGCGCTTCTTCCCCTCGCTGCTGCCGGTGTGCGAGGAAGAGGACCCGGTCGAGGTGCTCGAGCGCGGCGACACGCCCCGGCTGCAGGAGCTGCGGCTGCACAACGGGACGGTCTACCGCTGGAACCGCCCGATCTACGACGTCGTGCGCGGGCGGCCGCACCTGCGGGTCGAGAACCGGGTGCTGCCGGCCGGCCCGACCGTGGTCGACACGCTCGCCAACGCGGCGCTCTACTACGGCCTCGTGCGCGTGCTCGCCGACGACGATCGCCCGCTGTGGTCGCAGATGTCCTTCTCCGCCGCCGAGGAGAACTTCCACGCGTGCGCGCGCGAGGGCATCGAGGCGCGGGTGTACTGGCCGGGCGTGGGAGAGGTGCCGGTCGCCGAGCTCGTGCTGCGCCGGCTGCTGCCGATGGCGCATGACGGGCTCGAGCGCTGGGGCGTCGACGCCGCCGACCGCGACCGCCTGCTCGGGATCATCGAACGCCGCTGCGTCGAGGGCCGCAACGGCGCCGCGTGGCAGGCGGCCACGTTCCACCGGCTCTACGAGCAGCTCGACCGCGAGGATGCCCTGCGCGAGATGACGGTCCGCTACCGCGATCACATGCACTCCAACGAGCCGGTCCACACCTGGCCGCTCGACTGACAGCCATCGTCGTCGCGCTGCTGCTGGTCGGCTGCGGTGAGGAGGAGAACGACCGCGGCCCGGCACCGGACCGCGGCTTGCAGGTCGAGGTCGTCGCCGAGGGGCTCGAGGTTCCGTGGGAGATCGTCTGGCTGCCGGACGGGCGCGCGCTCATCACGGAGCGGCCCGGCCGGATCCGCACGCTCGACGGCGAGCTGATCGCCGAGGTCGAGGTGAGCGCGCTCGGGGAGGGCGGCCTGATGGGGCTCGCGCTCGACCCGGAGTTCGAGCAGCAGCCGTTCGTGTACCTGTACTTCACGACCGCCGACGGCCTCCAGCTCGAGCGCTGGCGGTTCGAGGACGACCGGCTCACGCGCGAGACGGGGCTGGTCGACGGGGTGATCGAGGCCGGGGAGGTCCACGACTCCGGCCGCATCGCGTTCGGGCCGGACCGCAACCTCTACGTCGCCACCGGCGACGCCGGCGACGGCGACCTCGCGCAGGACCCGCAGTCGCTCAACGGCAAGTACCTGCGGCTGACGCCCGACCAGTACCGCGGCGGGCCGAGCCGGCCCGAGGTCGTCTCACTCGGGCACCGCAACCCGCAGGGCTTCGACTGGCAGCCGGACACCGGCCGGCTGTTCTCGACCGAGCACGGGCCGAGCGGCTTCGACGGCCCGCAGGGCTTCGACGAGGTCAACGAGATCCGCGAGGGTGGCAACTACGGCTGGCCGGAGGTGTTCGGCTCCGACGACGGCGACTTCACGGCGCCGCTCAAGGTCTACGAGGAGGCGATCGCGCCGTCCGGCGCGACGTTCTGGAAAGGCGAGTTCTGGTTCGCGACGCTGCGGGGCGAGGCGCTGCGCCGGCTCGACCTCGACACCGGCGCCGACGAGGTCTTCCTCGAGGGCGAGTACGGGCGCCTGCGGACGGTGCGCGTGGGGCCCGACAACGCGCTCTACGTCCTCACCAGCAACCGCGACGGACGCGGCTCGCCCGCAGAGAGCGACGACCGCGTCCTGCGCATAACCGCTCCGTAGGACATCATGTCCTCCAGGGATGAGCCAGGCCGAGCCCACCGTTGCCGTCGATGCCCTCGAGACGTTCGTCGAGCTGCTGGCCGGCGCCGACGTCGACGGCCAGACCGACGACTTCTACAGCCGCCTGTGCGAGGCGACCTGCCGCGTCGCGTCGATGGACCGCGCGGTGATCTTCCGCTACGACGACGCGCGCCGGCGCGTGCGCGCGGCGGGGGCGTACGGGATCGACCTCGACCTCTTCGAGAACGCGCACCTGACCGTCGAATCGGCCCCGATCGCGCGCCAGGCACTGCAGGAGGACCGCGTGATCGAGGTGCGCGACGACGACACGCCGGAGGTGCCGGAGGAGTACCGAGACCTGCTGCGTGAGGCGACACTGGTATGCACGCCGATGTCCGCGGCGGGCCGCTGGCTCGGCGTGATCCTGTCCGACCGCGGCACAGGCTCCAAGCCGCTGCGCGAGAGCGAGCGGCAGGCGCTGTGGGCGCTCGGCAAGATCGCCGCGCTGGCCACGCACGCGCGGCTGGCCACGAACCAGCACGCGCGGGCGCGGATGCTGCAGGAGCGGATCGATCTCGCGCGCGAGGTGCACGAGGGCGTGATCCAGCGCCTGTTCGGCGTCCAGCTCGTGTTCTCCAGCCAAGCGGAGCTGTCGCCCGAGGCGCGCGAGCGGATCGCCGCCGAGCTGCAGGCAGCGCTGTTCGACCTGCGGCGCGCGCTGCAGCGGCCGCTCGGCCGCCAGGCGCCGGAGACACACACGACGCTGCTGGAGGAGGTCGCGCGGCTGCGGCGCGAGCACCCGGACCTCGCGATCCGCCTCTCGCGGGGCTCAGAGCGCGTGCAGGTGCCGTCCCGGCTCGAGCCGCTCGCGCAGTCGGTGCTCGCGGAGGCGGTGCGCAACGCGCACAAGCACGCGCGCCCGTCGCGCGTGGAGGTCACGCTCGACCGCTCCGACGGGACGCTCACGCTCGAGGTGGCCAACGACGGTGTGTCGGGCCGGCCGAAGCAGACCGGCATGGGGCTGCGCCTGGCGGCGCTCGAAGCGCTCCAAGTGGGCGGGATCGTGGAGTTCGGCGAACGCGAGCCGGGTACGTGGCGCGTGCGACTGGCGGTGCCACTTGACCGCGCCTGACGTCAACCCGAGCCGGCTGGGTACCGGCGGAACCGGCGAGCGCAAGCTGCGCGTGCTGATCGTCGACGACCACGAGGTCGTGCACTGGGGCTTCCGGCTCATGCTCGGCGAGCAGCCGTGGGTGGAGCGCTGCGTGAGCGCGCGCAACTCCGAGGAGGCGGTCACGCTCGCGCGCCGCTACGAGCCGCACGTCGCGCTCGTCGACCTGTTCGTGGGACAGGAGTCGGGCGCCGAGATCTGCGAGCGGCTGCGCTCGATCTCGCCGCAGACGAACGTGCTGATGATCTCCGGCGCGGGGCGGATCTCGCCCAACGCCGCCCGCGCCGCCGGCGCGGCGGGGTTCATCTCCAAGGACTGGCCGGCCGCGGACATCGCCGGCGCGGTGCGGATGGTCGGCCTCGGCATGACCGTCTTCCGCCCGCACGAGGCGCCGCAGGGCCCGCCTTTGAGCGACCGCGAGCGCGAGGTGCTCGAGGCGATCGCGTCCGGCGCCACGAACCGCGAGATCGCCGGGACGTTGTATCTGTCGCCGCACACGGTCAAGGAGCACACGTCGACCCTGTACCGGAAGCTGGGCGTCCGGAACCGGGCTGAAGCCGTGCAGAAGGCGCAGCGGCTGGGGCTGATCTCGTAGCGCGCTCGTCGGGTCCGGCGAACGTCAACTGCGCTGGGTGGGGGAGGTGGGGTGCATTTCTCCCCATTGCTCCGAGCCGACGCGATCGTTGGGGAGAAACGCACCGTATGGGTGCGCAAATCCCCAACGCCGCGCTGGTGGCGCCGATTTGGGGAGAAATGCACCGCCCGTGCTCCCCTCAATGCCGCAGTTGAAGTTCGGCCCGCCGGGCGGCAACGGCGTCGGGCCGGGGGGCGCGACACCCCCCGGCCGGGGGGTTCCACCGTGCCAATGCTGTGACCTGCGGTACCCGGTGGACAAGTTCTTCGTGTGAGCTTGATCACCGACCCCGCTGCCCCGGTCGCGCTGTTCCCCGGCCAGGGCAGCCAGACACCCGAGATGCGGGACCTCGTCGCGGACCGCGCCCCCGAGCTGCTCGAGCGCTGCATCGCGCTCGTGGGTGAGGACCCGTTCCC
>JBKOYW010000097.1:0-5732 GCA_046744275.1 Actinomycetota bacterium | reverse complement strand
GTGCGGCGCGCAGTCGCCGGCCGGTCGGTCAGCCACGCCCACTCGACGAGCGCCAGGCCGGCGTATGCGACGCCGAGCAGCAGGCGCTGGTGCTGCGCGCGCTCCCAGGCCTCGGTGAGCATGCCGCCGGCGTCCTCATCGCCCTGGCGCGCCCGCAGCCGGCCTGCCCACGGGATGCTGTAGGCGTAGAGCATGCCCGGGTCGTCGTCACGCTCGAGCAGCGCGTCGAGGCCCTCGCGCGCGCCGCCCCAG
This sequence comes from Actinomycetota bacterium, assembly GCA_046744275.1. Lineage (GTDB taxonomy): Bacteria > Actinomycetota > Thermoleophilia > Solirubrobacterales > Solirubrobacteraceae > DASSUW01. Next base: position 5,480 of record JBKOYW010000097.1, on the reverse strand, counting down.
CGGCCGCGCCGCAGCAGCGCTACGCAGCGGTGGACCTCGAGGTTGTAGGCGTGCGACCAGAAGCCGCGCTCGCGCGCGAAGCGCAGCCCCTCCGCCACGCACTCCTCGAGCTCGTCCAGCCGGCCGGCGCGCGCCAGCAGCTCGCCGAGGTTGCAGTAGCCGCGCGCGGCGTACTCGTACTGCCCGGCGTCGATCGCGGCGGCAATGCTCGCGCGCAGCAGCTCGAGCCCCTCCGGATGGCCGAGCTCGGTGCGTGCGATCCCGAGGTAGTTCAGCGCGAGCGCCGCGAGGTCCGGGCGGGCGACCCGGATCGCCAGGTCGCGCACGGACTCGAGGATCGCGGCCGCGCGCGCCGGCTCGTCGGTCAGCGCCAGGATCGCCCCCCTCGTAGAGCGAGGCGTGCGCGAGCGCGGAGCCGTTGCCCGCGTGCTGGAGCGTCATCACCGCGCGCTGCGCGCTTTCCTCGGCGGCGTCGGTCTCCCCGGCCATGAACAGGTGGCGCGAGACCCGCACGAGGCATTCGCCGACCGCGACGGCGTCGCCCACCTGCTCGTACAGCGTGCGCGGCGCGAGCAGGTCGTCGCACGCGGTCATCAACAGGCGCCCCCGAGCCTTGGCCGCGAACGCGCGGACGAGGCTCGTCTTGCCGATCCCCGCCTCCCCCGTGACCAGGACCACCGATCCACGACCGCCGGCGGCCTCGTCGACCGCGCGATGCAGCGCGCCGAGCGTCTCGTCCCGCTCGAGCAGCGTGGCGGTCATGCCGCCAATGGTCTCAGGCGGCGAGAGCGCCGTCACATCGCCGCGTCGAGCGCCGCCTGCCCCTGGGCGATCGTGAAGCGCTGCTCGTACAGCGCCTTGCCGACGATCACGCCGGCGAGGTTGACCTGCCGCAGACGGGCGAGCGCCACCAGGTCCTCGCGCCGGCCGATCCCGCCCGAGTACAGGAACCGCCCGCGCACGGCGTGCGCGATGACCTCGACCTCGTGCGGGTCGGGCCCCTCGAGCTTGCCGTCGCGGTCGACGTTGGTGTAGACGAACGACGCCACGCCGCGGTCCTGGAGACGGCGGATCGCGTCCGCCGCCGGCAGCTCGGTCGTCTGGGTCCAGCCCGCGGTCGAGATGTTCCCCTCGCGGACGTCGACCGAGACGACGATCCGTGGCCCCCAGGTCGCGAGGATCTCGTCGAGGAAGTCGACGTCGCGGAACGCCGCGGTGCCGACGATCGCCCGCTCGGCGCCGGCGCGCAGCGCGTCGCGCACGGCGTCGACCGTGCGCAGCCCGCCGCCGTACTGGACCGGCACGCCGGTGCCCTGGACGATCCGGCGCAGGTGCTCGATCGAGCGCGGCTCGCCGTGCTTGGCGCCCTCGAGATCGACGACATGGAGGTAGCGGGCGCCGGCGTCGACCCAGCTCTGCGCGGCGTCCAGCGGGTCGTCGTGGTAGGTCGTGGCGTCCTCGAACCGGCCTTGGACGAGCCGCACGGCGCGGTCCTCGAGGATGTCGATCGCCGGGTAGAGGATCACGCCGCGACACCTACGTGGGTGAAGTTGCGCAGCAGCGCCAGCCCGTCGCGCGACGACTTCTCGGGATGGAACTGCACGCCCATCACGTTGCCGCGCTCGACGATCGAGACGAACCGCTCGCCGTACTCGCCGCGCCCGACGATGTCATCGGGGACTGCCGGTTCGGGCGCGAGCGAGTGGACGTGGTAGAAGGCCGCCGCGTCGCCGAGGCCTTCGGTGAGCGGCGACGGGCGCTCGAAGGTGACGAGGTTCCAGCCGATGTGCGGGACGCGCGGCGCGCGCAGCGCGGTCACGCGGCCCGGCAGCAGGCCGAGCCCGGCGGCGCCCTCGTGCTCGTCGGACGAGTCGAACAGCAGCTGCATGCCCAGGCACAGGCCGAGCACTGGGACGCCGGCCTCGGCGCGCTCGCGGATCAGCTCATCGAGGCCCGCGGCGCGGAAGCGGCGCATCGCCTCCGGGAACGCGCCGACGCCGGGCACCACGATCCCATCGGCGGAGCGGATCACGCCGTGGTCGGCGGTCAGCCGCGGCTCGGCGCCGACGTGCTCGAGCGCCTTCTCCACGCTGCGCCGGTTGCCCATGCCGTAGTCGACGATCCCGATCACGTCAGCGTCCCCTTCGTCGACGGGACGCCGGTCTCGGTCGGGTCGACGGCGACGGCGGCCCGCAGCGCGCGGGCGAACGCCTTGAAGCACGCCTCGATCATGTGGTGGGCGTTGGTGCCGGTCTGCAGCTCGAGGTGGAGCGTGAGGCGCGCCGCCGAGGCGACGGCCCGGAAGAACTCCTCCGCGACCTCGTGCTCGAAGCCCGCGATGTCGCCCGCCGGCAGACGGTCGAAGTTCTCGATCGACGCGAACGGGCGGCCCGAGACGTCGATCGCACACTGCGCCCGCGCCTCGTCCATCGGCACCACGGCGTGGCCGTAGCGCGTGATCCCGCCGCGGTCGCCGAGCGCCCGATCGAGCGCCTGGCCGAGCACGATCCCGGTGTCCTCGACGGTGTGGTGGGCGCCCGTCTGGAGGTCGCCGGTGACCTGGACCTCGAGGTCGAAGCGGCCGTGGCGGGCGACCAGGTCGAGCATGTGGTCGAGGAAGCCGACGCCGGTCTCGCGGGTGCCGGCGCCGCTGCCGTCGAGGCCGAGCGTGAGCGAGACGTCGGTCTCGCCGGTGGTGCGGGTGATCTGCGCGGTGCGGGTCATCGGGACGCCCGATTCTCCCGGATCTCCATCGAGGCGGCGTGGTGCTCGAACCCCTCGGCGCGCGCGATCGGCGCGCCGGCGCGCGCCAGCGCGGCCGCGGCCGGGCCGACGCGGACCTCCGCCATGCGGCGGCGGAAGTGGCGGGCGGACAGGCCGGAGGCGAAGCGAGCGGCGCCGTCGGTGGGAAGCGTGTGGTTCGAACCCGCCACGTAGTCGCCGAACGCGGTGCCGGACTCGATGCCGACGAACAGACAGCCCGCGCTGCGCACGCGCGGGGCGAGCTGCTCCGCCGCCTCGCCGGCGAGCTGCAGGTGCTCGGGCGCCAGCGCCTCGGCGAACGCGAGCGCGGCGTCCATCCCCTCGGCCCGCACCGTGACGCCGATCTCCAGCGCGTCCAGCAGGTCCTCGTCGACGCTCACGGCGACGACGAGCGAGCCCTCACCGTGCTCGGCCTGGGCCAGCAGGTCGAGCCTCAGCGGCTCGGGGTCGGCGCCGGCGGAGGCGATGATCGTGAGGTCGCTCGGGCCGGCGAAGCCGTCGATCGCGACGACACCGGAGACCTGCCGCTTGGCCTCCTGCACCCACAGGCTCCCGGGACCGACGATCACGTCGACCGGCCGGATCGTCTCCGTACCGTACGCCAGCGCCGCGATCGCCTGCGCGCCGCCCATCGCGTGTACCTCGTCGGCCTCGCACAGCGCGGCCGCCGCCAGGATCACGGGGTGCCGGGGCGCGGCGACCACGACCTCGTCGACGCCGGCCGCGCGGGCGGTGACGGCTCCCATGACGACCGACGACGGGTACGGGTGCCGGCCGCCGGGCGCGTAGACCGCGGCGCGCCGCACCGGCACCTCGCGCAGCCTCACGGTCTGGCCCTCGGGGAGCGCGACGTCCGCCTCGGGATCGACGCCCGCCTCGGCGACGGCCCGCACGTTCGCGGCGGCGCGCTTCAGGCCGGCGCGCACCGCAGGGTCGAGCGCCTCGAGTGCCGCAGCGAGCTCGTCGCGCGGTAGGAGCCCCGGCGTGTCGTTGCCGAACCGCCGCTCATACTCGAGCAGCGCCGCGTCTCCCCGCTCGCGCACGTCGCCGACGATCCGCGCCACGTCGTCCGCCACCGACTCGGGCGCGGGAACCGTCCCGCGCACCTGCGCCGCCACGGCCGCGGCGTCCTCGACCGTGCACTCAAGCCGCACGGATGCGCTCCACCAGCCGGTCGATCGCCACCGCCTTGAGCTTGTGAGCGACCGGGTTGGCGATCAGCCGGGCGGTCGAGGCGGCGATCTCCTCGCGGATCACGAGGCCGTTCTCACGCAGCGTCGTCCCCGTGGCAGTGAGGTCGACGATCCCCTCCACGAGCCCGGTCAGCGGCGCCAGCTCGACCGAGCCCTTGACCTCGACGATCTCCGCCTGCCGACCCGTGCTCTCGAAGTAGCGCGCGGCGATCCGCGGGTACTTCGTCGCCACCCGCATCACACCCAGCCGGCGCAGCGCCTCGGCCGCCGGGTTCTCGCCCTCTATAGTCGCGAACACCATCCGGCATGGCCCGATGCCGAGGTCGAGCAGCTCGTAGACGTCGCGCTCGGACTGCTCGGAGAGCACGTCCTTGCCCGTGATGCCGAGGTCCGCCGCGCCGGCCTCGACGTAGGTCGGCACGTCGGACGGCCGCATGGTCACCAGCCCGGCGTCCTCGAACAGCAGCTTGCGGTCGTTCGCGCGGACCTCGCCGGTGTCGACGCCCAGCCGGTCGAGCAGGTCGAGCGTGTCGGCCATCAGCGCGCCGCGCGGAACGGCCAGCCGCAAGCCTTCGAGGCTCATCTCCCCTCGCCCACCCGCGCCATGTGGAGCCGCTCGACGTTCAGCGCCCAGCCGCAGGCCGGCAGGTCGCGGCCGAAGCGGCCGAGCAGATCGTCGTAGCGCCCGCCGCCGCCGATCGGGGTGCCCAGCCCGGAGTCGTAGACCTCGAACACCGCGCCGGTGTAGTAGTCGAGGTCGCGGATCAGGCCGAGGTCGAAGATCACCCGCTCCGCCACCTCGGGCGCGAGCAGGTCGTGCACGGCGCGCAGGTCGCCGGCCTCCGGGATCCCCTCGAGCACCTCGACGCCGCCGCGCAGCTGCGGCACGCGCACGAGCTCCTCGTGGCGGTGGGCCTCGACCTCGCGCTCGAGCCCGACGAAGTCGCGCGTGACCAGCTCGTGCAGGATCTGCGGCCGCGCGCCGGCGGGCACCGCGAGCCGGTCGAGCAGGCGCCGGTACAGCGAGGCGTCGCCGAGTCCGATCCGGTAGTTCTCCAGCCCCGCCGCGTCGAGCCCGGCGCACAGCACGCTGAGTGCCTCGGCGGTGCCGTCCGGCCCAGGCGCGCCGAGCAACTCGAGCCCGGCCTGCAGGATCTCGCGCGCGTGGCCGCGCTGCGGCCGGACGGAGCGGTAGGCGTGGGCGAAGTAGCAGAAGCGCAGGGGCGGCTCGGAGCTCGCGTAGCGGGTCGCCACCACGCGCGCGATCGGGATCGTCATGTCCGAGCGCAGCACGAGCACGTCGCCGTGCTCGTCGAAGAGCTTGTACGCCGCGCCGGCCGCCGCGGGATCGCCGCGCGTGAGCACGGTCTCGTACTCCAGCGCGGGCGTCGCGATCTCGCCGTAGCCGGAGGATTCGAACACGCCCCGGATCGCCTCCGTGATCGCGCGCAGCTCGCGCATCTCGTCCGGCAGGACGTCGCGCGTGCCGCTGGGGATGGGGTGGATCACGTCTCGACGCGCTCG
>JBKOYW010000315.1:0-9451 GCA_046744275.1 Actinomycetota bacterium | reverse complement strand
GGTCAGGATCGCCGCCGCGAGGCCGGCGTAAGCGGCGATCAGCGCGGCCGGCGACCCGAGCCGGACCGGCAGCACCGCGGCCGGCGCGCCGGCCATCGCGTGGGCGACCCACTGCACGAAGCCCAGCAGCGGTGCGTTCGCCTCGTTGAACGGCGCGGCAAGTACGGGCGCGATCTGAGCCGCCGTGGCGGCGAGCATGCCCAGCCACATCACCGGCGCGATCGCCGCCGCCGCGAGCAGGTTCGCGGGCAGGGCCGCGAGCGAGACCTGCTCGAAGTGGAATGCCATGAGCGGCGCCGTGCCGACGGTCGCCGCCGTCGTGATGGCGGCAACGTCCGCGACCGGGCCGGGCACGCGGCGGGCCAGGGCGACGCGCATGGGCGGAGCGAGCGCGAGCAGCGCGATGACGGCGGCGAACGAGAGCTGCCATCCGGGCTCGCCCGCCGCGCGCGGGTTGAGCGCGAGCGTGACGGCGGCGGCGAGCCCGAGCGCGTACCAGCGGTGCGCAGGGCGGCCGGCGAGCGCGGCGACGAGGCCGGCGGCGCCCATCACCCCGGCGCGCTGGATCGACGGCCCGGCACCGGTCAGCGGCACGTACAGCGCCACCAGCGCGATTGCCAGCACGAGCCGGGTGCGCAGGCCGATCCCGAACGCGGCGCCGGCCGCAAGGACCAGCGTCGCGAGCAGCATCACGTTCTGGCCGCTGACCGCCAGCACGTGCGCGAGCCCAGACCGCTTGAAGTCGTCGCGCACGTCCTCCTCCAGGCGCTCGTCCTGGCCGAGGACCATCCCGCTGAGCAGGGCCGCCTCCTCGGCCGGAAGTCCCCCCGCCAGCCCGTGCTCGGCGCGGCGGCGGGCGGCGTCGACGAGGCCCGCGAGGCCGCCGCGGCGCTCGCCGGTCGGCCGCAGCTTCGTCACCTCGACAGCGGCGTCCGCGCCGCGGCGATGCTGGTAGGCGTCGAACAGTCCGAGCGGCGCCACGTTGCCCTGGACCGCGACCACCTCCCCCACGCCCGGCCACGCACCGGCGAAGGTGGTACCGCGCACGCGCAGCACCGCGACCTCACCGTCGGTGGGCCCTCCCACCAGTCGTGCGCGGGCGACAGCAGGCCCGACCGCCCGCTCGCGCACCGGCTCAAGCAGCACGGCGCGGGAAGTGATCACTCGGCCGTGCATGCGCGGCAGCGGGCCACCGTCGAGCGCAGAGATCCGAAGGTCCGCGACCAGCGCGCCGATCAGCACCGCCGCAGCGGCCGCGATCGCGAGCAGCAGCGAGCGCGGGTAGGCAGACCTCGCCGCGGCGGCGGGCAACGATTCGTGACCGACCCCTTCGACTACGGTCGCGGCGGCGGCTGGCGACGCGTCGTGACCGACCCCTTCGACTACGGTCGCGGCGGCGGCTGGCGACGCGTCGTGACCGACCCCTTCGACGACGGTCGCGGCGGCACGCGGCGATGCGTGCGCGGCGCGCTCGAGAACGGTCGCGGCGGCGAGAACGAGGGCGGCGGCTGCCGCCGCGGCGGCCAGCGTCGCCGCCGGCGAGAGCGGGCCGAGGAGGAGGCCCGCTGTCGCGGCGAACAGGAGGACGTGGCGCGGGTGGTCGACGACCGCTCCGAGCGCGGTGGCGACGCGCACCTCACACCCGCACCTGCTCGCGCAGCGAGGCGAGCCGGACGTCGCCGATCCCCGGCACCTGGCCGAGTTCCTCGACCGATCCGAAGCCGCCGTTCGCCTCGCGGTAGTCGAGGATGTTCTGGGCGGTGGCCGGGCCGATGCCGTCGAGCTCGTCCAGCTGCTCGAGCGTCGCCGTGTTGAGGTTGAGCGGGACGCCCGGCTGGGTCGGAGCGGCGGTGCTCGATCCCGCGGGTGCGGACCGGACCTTCTCCGGTACCAGAACCTGGCGGCCGTCCTCGACCTTCGCCGCCAGGTTGACCTGGCTCAGGTCGGCACGCCGGGTCGCGCCTCCGGCGCGGCCGACCGCGTCGTCGACCCGAGCGTCGGGCCGCATGCGGTACACGCCGGGCTCACGGACCGCTCCGGCGACATGCACGATGACCGTGGCGCCGCCCGAGTCGGCGTCCTCGACCCGGATCGCCGCGGGTGGCGGCGCCGCACCCGCGTCCGCCCCTCCTCGGGAGAGGTGCCAGACGGCGAGGACGACGATCGCGAGCACCGCGAGGGCGCACGCGGCGAGCTGACGGGGCGGGATCTCGGGCACGGCCGCGGAACCTACGACCGCCGCCAGAACGGATCAGCACGCACACGTGACGATTCGCCCGCGGGCGTGTGACGAAAGTGTGGAGCGGGCGGACGCGCGACGGTGCGCGCGGGATGACGCGCGCGCGGCGTGACGCGCGGGATGACGCGCGCGCGGCGTGACGCGCGGGGCCACGGGCGCGCTGAGTGATAGGGGTGCCGTTCAGCTCGCGACCAGGCGCAGCGCCTCGTCGACGGCGGCCTTGGGACCGGTGGCGGCGACGATGCCGTCCGGAACCTCGCCGCCCAGCGCGGGCTCCCACGTGTCGAGCCCGACCACCGGCACGCCGGACTTCAACGCCAGCGCGATCTCGCTCAGCGTCCCCCAGCCGCCGCCGATCGCGACGACCGCGTCGGCGGCGCGGACCACGAGCGCGTTTCGCGCCTCGCCGAGGCCCGTCGGCACCGCGACGACCACCCAGCCGTTCGCGGCATCCCGGTCGAGGCCCGGCAGCAGCCCGAGCGTCAGCCCGCCGCGTGAGCGGGCGCCGCGGCACGCCGCCTCCATCACCCCGCCAAGCCCACCACACACCAGCCCCGCGCCCGCGGCGGCCACCGCAGCGCCGACCTCCTCGGCCACGGCCAGCTCGCCGTGCCCCGCCTCGCCCGGACCGATCACCGCGATCCACGCCCGGGGCGGCGGCATCCGAAACAGCTCAGCGCACGACGAAGTTGACGAGCCGCCCGGGTACGACGACCACCTTCAGCACCTCGTGCCCGTCGAGATGCCGGACCACGTTCGGACGCTCTCGCGCCAGCGCCTCGAGCTGCTCGCGCGACGCCTCGGCCGGCGCCTGGATGCGATCCCGCAGCTTGCCGTTGACCTGCACCGCGACCTCGATGACGTCGCGCTCGAGCAGCCCCGGGTCGGCCGCCGGCCACGGCTGCTCCCACACGCGATCGCCGGTCAGTAGCTCGTACGCGTCGGCCCCCGTGTGCGGCGCGAACGGGAAGATCAGCGAGGCGGCGGTGGTCCCGGCGAAGTGCAGGACGTCGGCCGACACCTCCTCGCGGTGCCGGTACGCCTCGTTGACCAGCTCCATCACGGCCGAGATCGCGGTGTTGAACGCGAACCGGCCCGCCAGGTCGTTGGTGACCTTGTCGATCGCCCAGTGGGCCTTGCGCAGCAGCTCGAGGTCGGCGCCGGCGCCGGTCCCGGCGTTCGGGTCGATCGGCCGCCGGCCGACCCGGTCGGACACGTCCGCGGCCAGCCGCCACAGCCGGGCGAGGAACCGGTGCACGCCCTCGACGCCCTCGTCGGTCCAGTCCGCGTCCTGGTCGGGAGGGCCGATGAACAGGATGTAGGCGCGCGCGGTGTCCGCGCCGTACCGCTCGACGTACGGCTCGGGGCTGATCATGTTGCCCTTCGACTTGGACATCTTCGCCCCGTCGCGGGTGATCATCCCCTGCGTGAAGAGCTTCTGGAACGGCTCCTCGCTGTCGAGCAGCCCCATGTCCGCGAACACCTTCACGAAGAAGCGCGCGTACAGCAGGTGCAGGATCGCGTGCTCGATGCCGCCGATGTACTGGTCGACCGGGGTCCAGCGGTTCGTGATCGCCGGATCCCAGGCCGCCTGGTCGTTGTCGGCGTCGGTGTAGCGCAGGAAGTACCACGAGGAGTCGACGAACGTGTCCATCGTGTCGGTCTCGCGCCGGGCGGGACCGTTGCAGTTCGGGCATGTGGTGTTGACCCAGTCCTCGGCGGCGGCCAGCGGCGAGCGGCCCTGGGGCGTGTAGTTCTCGACGTCGGGCAGCAGCACCGGCAGGTCCTCCTCCGGGACCGGCACCATGCCGCAGCGGTCGCAGTAGAGAATCGGGATCGGCGCGCCCCAGTAGCGCTGGCGGGAGAGCAGCCAGTCGCGCAGCCGGTAGTTGATCGAGCGGTGGCCGCGGCCCTCCTGGTCGAGCCAGTCGATGATCGCGTCCTTGCCCTCGACCGCCGACATGCCGCTGAACCGGCCCGAGTTGACCAGGACCTCGTTCTCGCTGTGCGCCATGAAGGCGCCGTTCTCGTCACCTGCGCCGCCGGCAGGCTCGACCACGCGCCGGATCGGCAAGTCGAACGCCACGGCGAAGTCGTAGTCGCGCTGGTCGTGCGCGGGCACGGCCATGATCGCGCCGGTGCCGTACTCCATCAGCACGTAGTCCGCCACGAACATCGGGATCCGCTCGCCGTTCACCGGGTTGATGACCGTGCGGCCGAGCGGGACGCCGGTCTTCGTGCGCTCGGTGTCGGCGCGCTCCTCGCTGCTCTCGGACAGCGTGCGGTTGACGTACTCGCGCACGGCCTGCTCGTGCTCGGTGCCGGCGGCCAGGCGCAGGACGTCCGGGTGCTCGGGCGCCATCACGAAGAACGTTGCGCCGAACAGCGTGTCCGGCCTGGTCGTGAAGACCGGGTAGTCGACGCCGAGATCCGGCTGCGTGAACGTGACCTCGGCGCCTTCCGACCGCCCGATCCAGTTGCGCTGCATCGTCACGACATGCGGCGGCCACTCGATCGACTCGAGGTCGTCGAGCAGGCGGTCGGCGTAGTCGGTGATGCGGAAGAACCACTGCTCCAGCTGGCGCAGCTCGACCTCGGTGCCGCAGCGCTCGCAGTGGCCGTTGATGACCTGCTCGTTGGCGAGCACCGTCTGGTCCTTCGGGCACCAGTTGACCGCCGCCTCCTTGCGGTAGGCCAGGCCGCGTTCGAACAGCCGCAGGAAGATCCACTGGGTCCAGCGGTAGTAGCGCGGCTCGTGGGTGCCGAACTCGCGCGACCAGTCGATCGAGAGTCCCCACGAGCGCAGGCCGCGCTGGAACGCGTCGATCGACTTGGCGGTCGAGTCGCGCGGGTGTTCGCCGGTCTTGATCGCGTGGTTCTCGGCGGGGAGGCCGAACGCGTCGTAGCCCATCGGGTGCAGCACGCGCCGGCCCGTGCGGCGATGGAAGTGCGCGACGGCGTCGCCGACCGAGTAGTTCTTCAGGTGCCCCATGTGGGGCTCGCCCGAGGGGTACGGCAGCATCTCGAGTACGTACGAGCAGGGCACGCCGTCGACGTCGTTCGAGACCTCCCACGTGCGCTCGTCCTCCCAGACGCGCTGCCACTTGGGCTCGATCGCGCGATGGTCGTAGCGGTGCTCGGATGCCATGGGGCGCGGAGGTTAGCGCCGGGGGGCGAACTTCCCGTACGACGGACTCGTAGCCGCATGGCGCTCACGCCGTCGATGAAGGGCGCCATCGCGGAGGCGGTGATCGCAGCCGAGGCCGTCAAGGCAGGAGTGGGCGTCCTGCGGCCGATCGTCGAAGGCCTCAGGTACGACCTGGTCTTCGATGTGGCAGGGCGGTTGCTCAGGATCCAGTGCAAGTCCGGCCGAGCACGCAACGGCGTCGTGGTCATCGGCACCCGATCGTGCCGCCACACCCCGCGCGGCTACGTCCGTTCGAGCTACACATCGCGGGAGATCGACGCGATCGCCGTCTACTGCATGGACCTCAACACCTGCTACTTCCTGCCGATTGAGGAGATCGACGGATCGTCCACGGTCCATCTGTGCCTAACACCCGCGGCGAACAACCAGCGGGTCGCGGTACGCTATGCGGCGCATTTCGAGTTTCGCGGGGCTATAGCTCAGTTGGGAGAGCGCTTGACTGGCAGTCAAGAGGTCGGGGGTTCGAATCCCCCTAGCTCCATCGCAAGGCCGCTCTTCTGAGCGGCCTTCGTCACTCTCAGAGCGGGATGCCGGCCCGCAGCCGCGTCCCGCCGCCGGGCGGGCTGTCGACCTCGATCCGCCCGTCGAGAGCCGCGACACGGTCCGAGAGGCCGCGCAGGCCGGAGCCGGCCGCGACGTCGGCCCCGCCCACCCCGTCGTCCGTGACCTCCACGACCACCCGGCCGCCGACCCGCCGGACGACCACCGCCGCGGACGACGCGCCGGCGTACTTCGCGACGTTCGTCAGCGCCTCGGCGACCACGAAGTAGACCGCGATCTCGACCGTGGGCGGCAGCTCGCCCTCGGCCACCGAGACCGACACCGGCACCGGCGCCCGGTCGGCCAGGGCGCGCAGCGCGGGCTCCAGCCCACGGTCGGACAGGATCGCCGGATGGATCCCTCGCGCGAGCTCGCGCAGTTCGTCGAGCGACGCCTGCAGCTCCGCGCTCGACTCGTCGAGCAGCGCGGCGGCCTCCGACCCCGGCTCGACCTTCATCCGCGCGAGCTTGAGCTTGAGCGCGAGCGCGACCAGCCGCGACTGCGCGCCATCGTGCAGGTCGCGCTCCAGCCTCCGCCGCTCCGCGTCGCCCGCCTCGACCAGCCGCGCTCGCGAGGCGCGCAGGTCCTCGATCCGCGCCCGCAGCTCCGCCGCCAGCCGCTGGTTCTCGAGCGCCAGCGCCGCCGCCGCGCCCGCCGTGCGCACCAGCTCCGGCTCCTCCGACAGCGCCGGGTCGTGCGCGATCGCGGCGATCCGGCGGCCCTGCAGCTCGACCTCGGTCCAGCCCGCCCCCGCGACGGTCACCGGCTTGCCGAGGGCATCGACGTAGCGCGAGGACTCCGGCAGCCAGTACGCGAGCGCCAGCGACGGGTCGCCGAGCGCGTCGGCCAGCGCCGCCCGCAGCGGGCCTTCCCCCGGCAGCTCGCCGACCTGGGCGATCAGCGCCGACAGCGCCGCGCCCTGCGCGAGCCGGCTTCGGAGCAGGCCCGTCAGGAACCCGAACGGCACCGTGGCCACGAGCGCCTGGGCGATCCAGTCCAGCACGCGTGACGGCGACCCGGCCGCGTCGAACCCGACCGCCACCAGGAATGCGGCGAACGCGGCGCAGCCCGTCCACAGCACCGGCCTGAGCGCCTCCCGGCGCGCGCCGCCGCTCGCCCGCTCGCGCCGCACGACGATCGAGACGCTCGCGACCACCAGCACCACCGCCACGCCGAACTGCACCGCGTCGAGCGCGTCCGACAGGCCCTGGTCGGGCTCGACGATCAGCAGGTTCTGCGGCTCCCCCGGTTCCTCGAACAGCAGCGACGGGATCTGCAAGACCGTCACGGTGAAGTACCCCGCGGCCGCCACGGCGCGCTCCGCGCGCGTCTGCAGCCGCCCCGTCGGGAACGCCACCAGCAGGTGCGCGACGATCGCGATGAACAGCCCGTCGAGCGCTATCCCGATCGTGAACAGGAGGTCGGCATCGGATGCGCTGAGCTGGGACGCGAACCACGCGAAGCCGGCGGCCGTCATCAGCAGCCCGGTCCGGTTCGTCGGCCTTCGCCACCAGGCGAAGAGGCCGGTGCCGATGAACGACCAGCCCACCAGCAGCGCGAGGGCCGCCTCGACGCCGCGATCGTAGACGTGGTCGCTCGACAGGATCAGCGCCGCGACGGCGACCCCGACAGCGAGGCCGGCGGCGCCGAGCGCCGCTACTCGCCCACGGCGCGCTTCGGCGCCTCGCCCCACAGCTGCTCGAGCCGGTAGAACTCGCGCGCGTCCGGCGTGAAGACGTGCACCACGACGTCGAGGTAGTCCATGAGGATCCAGCGCGCCTCCGCGAGCCCCTCGACCCGGCGCGGCAGGACGCCGTGCTCGTTCTTCATCCCCTGGTGGATGCGATCGTGGATCGCCTTCGTCTGGCGGTCGGTGTTGCCGGAGCAGATGACGAAGTAGTCGGTGTAGCCGAGCACGTCGCGCAGGTCGAGCTCGACGAGGTCGATCGCCTTGACGTCGGCCGCATAGGCGGCGACCAGCTCCGCGAGGCGGGCGGGCTCGAGGCTCATCGCGCGGCCACCACCCGGTACAGCCCGGCCTCCTCGATGTAGCCGGCCACGCCGGCCGGGACCAGGTAGCGGATCGGCCGGCCCGCCGCCACCAGCCGGCGGATCAGCGAAGAGGAGACGTCGAGGCGCGGCATGTCGAAGAAGCGAAGCCTGTCCGCACCGAGGCCCGAGAGGCGCTCGGCGATGTCGGCGCGGCGCACGCCCTCCCGCTCCGCCACGCCGAGCTCGGCCAGCTCGAGGATGGCCTCCGGCTCGCGCCACGTGGGCAGCGAGAGCGCCATGTCGCCTCCGACGATGAAGGTCAGATCGTCTCCCGGACAGCGCTCATGCAGCCTCCGCAGGGTATCGACCGTGTACGACGGGCCTGGCATCTCGGCATCGACCAGCGACACCTCGAGCCGATCCTCGCCCGCCACCGCGCGCCGGCACAGCTCCACGCGATGTTGCACGCCGGGGTCGGTCTCGATGCCCTTGTGCGGCGGCTCGTGGACGGGTACGAGCAGCACCCGGTCGAGCTCGAGCTGCGACAGCGCCTGCAGGGCGCAGACGAGATGGCCGATGTGCGGCGGGTTGAACGTCCCGCCCAGGAGCCCCACCCGCACTAGGGACGGACCTGGCCCTCGCCCTCGACGAGGTACTTGAAGGTGCAGAGCTCGCGCAGCCCGATCGGGCCGCGGGCGTGGAGCTTCTGCGTCGAGTTGCCGATCTCGGCGCCCATCCCGAACTGCCCGCCGTCGGTGAACCGCGTCGAGGCGTTCACGTACACGCAGGCGGCGTCGACGCCGCGCTGGAACGCCCGTGCGCTCCCGGTCGAGCCGGTGACGATCGCCTCCGAGTGACCGGAGCCGTAGGCGTTGACGTGCTCGATCGCGTCCTCGACCGAGTCGACGACTCGCACGGCCAGCACGAGCGCCAGGTACTCGGTCGCCCAGTCCTCCTCGGTCGCCTCGCCCACAGTGCCGTCGACGGCCCGCGACCGCTCGTCGCCGCGCAGCTCCACGCCCTGGTCACGCAGCGCCTCGAAGGCGGCCGGCAGGAACGCGTCCGCAACCGCGGAGTGCACGAGCAGCGTCTCGGCCGCGTTGCACACGCCCGGACGCTGGACCTTCGCGTTGACGATGATCTCGCGGGCGGAATCCAGATCCGCGGTGGCGTCGACGTAGACGTGGCAGTTCCCCGACGCGGCGTAGATCACCGGAACCTTCGCGACGGCGCTCAGCGCAGCCTTCAGGCCCTCGCCGCCGCGCGGGATGATCAGGTCGACGACTCCCTCCTGGGTCGCCAGCTCGGCGAGCTCCTCGCGGCCTCCGCCGGCGACGAGCGAGAGCGAGCCCGCGGGCAGCCCGGCCGCCTCGGCGGCTTCGGACGCGACGCTCGCGAGCACGGCGTTGGAATGTGCCGCGGAGGACGATCCGCGCAGCACGATCGCGTTGCCCGACTTCAGCGCCAGGGCC
>JBKOYW010000422.1:0-5554 GCA_046744275.1 Actinomycetota bacterium | reverse complement strand
GGTGAGCGCGGCCCGGCGGCCGACGCAGCACTCGTGGGCGCGATGCGCTTCAAGCAGTCGCCGGTGCGCCTGCACCCGGGCGAGGACCGCGGCGTGTCGCTCGTGATCGATCCGGTACAGGTGCCGCCCGGCAGCCCGGTCGCGGTGACCGCCGACGCCGGCCTGCGGCTGAAGTTCTGGGAGGACGTCGTGCCCGAGCCCAACCGCAGCGGCTGGTCGCGCCTCACGGGCACGCTGCGTGCGCGTGTCTCTGTCGATCCCGGCGCGCGCCTGACCGTGATCGCCGAGGCCGCCGGTCACATGGCCGAGCTCGAGGTCCTCATCGTCCGTCACCGCGCCAGCGGCTGGGTGTCGGAGATCGCCCGCAAGGACGAGGACGCGTTGATCGAGGCGCACTTCGACCCGGACAGCGGGATCGTCACCGTCTACGAGGGCCGGCCCGAGTTCAAGGCGCTCGAGCGCGCCGCCCGGCGCGCCGGCTTCAAGGCAGCACGCGTGCGCGAGTACCTGCCCTACCGGATGCTCGAGGTCGAGGCCGCCGCCAACGCCGTCTACCACTGGGCGGCCGAGCAGATCGTCTCCCGGCGGCTGGCGGGCGAGCTGCGCAACGACCCGGTGGAGTACGCCCACGCACTGCGGCACGAGACGCAGTCGCTTCGCCACCGCGCCCACGAGCGGCTGATGCGCGCGTTCCTGGACCCCGAGGTCTTCAGCGGCGGCGTCCGGGTCGTCGAGGACGTGTCCACCGACGCGCAGACGCGGCTCACGGTCTGAGCCGGGCGAGCATGGCGTACACGTTCTTGTACGGCAGTTCGCGGCCGGACGTGCCGTCGATCACCGTTCGCCCCCGAGCGGACGCTCCAGGTACACATGACACCGGACCTCGCACAGCGTCCGCGCCTCACCAGCGGCTGACGCAGACCGTCGCGAACGCGACCACTGCCTGCTCGTCCTCGGCGACCACAATCTCGTCGACGTGGTCGTCGCCGCCCAGCTCGAGCCGAAGTTGCAGGCGGCCGACTACGGGGAGGGGTCGGTGCCGAGCTGCTCGAGGTCCACGAGATCCTGCGGACGCCCCGCCGCATGTTTCATGGCGATCAGGTCCGCTCGGGAGCAGACGCGCAGCCGGCGATTCCCGAGGGACGTCTCGACCGCGGACCGGACCAGATGCTCGAACGCTCGGTCGCCGGGCACGCCGGGCACCCATTGCATGATGTCGAGCCGGCCGAGCCTAGTGGCGAGCACGAAGTTCCCTCCTTCTCGCAGATCGTCCGGCTTCAAGGGGTCGAACGGGAACTCAGCTGAATCGAAGTCTCCGGTCTCGAAGTGACGAGCGTCGATCTCGCGCAGGACGGCGGCCAAGCGCCGGAGATTCGTCTCGTCGGGCGACGGTACGATGTCGACGTCCTTAGTTGCGCGAGGGAATCCGTGCGCGCCGACCGCCAACCCGCCGATTAGGACGTACTCGACACCGCCGTCGGCCAGCGCGGCGATCAGCTCATCTGGCGCGAACATCCGGGTCGCGGCCCAGATTCGACGCGAGCTCCGAGGCCAGGCGGCTCAGTCGCACCGCCTCCTCCAGACGCTCGGACATCGAGCGCTCGAGATCCCGGCGGCGATCCTCGGCTCTCGCCGCCTCATTGCGACGGATCCACCCCTGGACTGCTTCCTCGTCTGGCATCGGGAGGTGATCGTACCCGGCGCCCGAGACGACCTCGCCGACGTCACCGCCCAGTCGCCAGGACAGGAATGGCGCGCGCTCAGCCAGGGATGTCCGTCTCGGTCTCAACACACATGGATCTCGAAGTCCGGCATCAGGTCGGAGTCTCGATACCCCGGAGAAGCGGGCGGGTGACGAGTCCCTCGGCCACCGCCCACTCGATGGTCTTGCGGAAGGTCTCGGCGACCGGCGTGTAGCTGAGTCCCAGCTCGCGAGTCGCCAGCGAGCCGTCGTAGCGGTGCCCGTGGAGGATCGTGCGGACCCGCGCCCGGCAGATCGACGACGTCTTGCCTCTCGCGCGCGCGACGCCCTCGGCGACCGTGGCCGCCGCGCGCGCCAGCGCCGGCGGAACCATGCGAACCGGCTCCGAGATCCCGGACAGCTCGGAGACGATCCTCAGCGCCTCCGCTGACGAGATCGTCGCGCCGTTCAGCACATAGCGCTGTCCGCTGCGACCTCGCTCCGCGGCGAGCAGGTGCCCCTCGACGGTGTCGGCGATGTCAACCACGCTGACGTGCGTGTCCACGAACACCCGCAGCCGGCCGTTGAGGTAGGCGATGATGATCCGTCCGTTGCCGGAGGACCGACCGGGTCCCTGCACGGACGAGGGGTTCAGCGCGACGAGCTCGATCCCGAGTTCCCGCGCCGCCCGGAATGCCGCCTGCTCCCCGAGGTGCTTGGAGCGGTCGTAGACGGAGAGATACGAACCACGGTGTGTCGTGTCCTCGCGGCCGACGGTGCCCGCGGGCTCGCCGACCGACGCGGCGGACGACGTGAACACCATGCGCGGGATCCCGGCGCGGGCCGCTGCGCGAACCGCGTTCTCGGCGCCCTCGACGTTGACCCGGAGCAGCATGACCGGGTCCGAGGGGCAGTGGGTGTTCACCCCGGCGACGTGATAGGCGAGCGCGCAGCCCGCCATCCCTGCGGCGACGCTGTCCTCGTCCAACAGGTCGCCGCGCGCGACCTCCGCGCCGCGCCTCGCGACCACTGCCTCCGCCTCGTCGGAGCGGGCGAGTCCCACGACCTCGTCACCGCGCGCGAGGAGCCGAACGGCCAGCGCGCCGCCGATGAAGCCGCTCGCGCCGGTGACGAAGATCCGCGCCACTGCTACGCGGCGTTGCCAGTCTCGACGCGCTTGTCCGGCGTCGTGACGGCGCCCGATGCCTCGAAGAACAGCCGGACCCGCTCCATGACCTCTGTCCGGTGCTCGTCCTCCCGTGGCCAGATCGGCGCGCCGATGTGGACGGCGATCGGCTGCCGGCCATGCGCGCGCCGCATCCACCTACGGCCCGGAGGCATGACCGCGTGCGTGCCGGAGACGTAGATCGGGACGATGGCCCGGCCATGCTCCGCGGCAAGCACGGCCGCGCCGGAGTGCAGGCGGCCTACTGTGCCGTCGCGAGACCGGGTCCCTTCCGCAAACAGGAGCAGGTTCCAGCCCCCGCCGATCAGTCGCGCGAGCCCCGAGGCGGTTTCCGATCCCTCGCCCTTGCGCTCGACGGGCACGGTGTTGAACGCGAGCGAGACGACGTGCGCGAGCCACGGGACGCGGTAGAAGTAGTCGGCCGCCGCGGCGACCGCCGTGCGCCTTCGCCACGCCGCCGGCAGCGCCCGCAGGATCACCGGCGTGTCCATGTGGCTCGAGTGGTTGGCGACGAAGACGACCGGAGGCGGCAGCGCGGTCAGGTGCTCGCGGCCGAGGACTCGCGCGCGCGTATAGAGGTCGATGAGCGGTCCCAGCACGCCGAGCAGCAACAGCTCGCGGACCCGGCCGGCGGCGCCGCTGCGCGCCCACGGCTTGTCGAGACTCCTGAAGCTCACGTGATCTTCCCGGGGTTCAGGTTCGCGCCCGGATCCACGCCGCTGAACAGCGCCTGGAGCATCGCGACCCCCGGCGCCGAGATGTCCTCCTCGAGCCAGCGGGCGTGCTCGGTCCCGACCGCGTGGTGATGCGAGAGCGTGCCGCCCGCATCGATGAACGCCTGCTGGATGGCGGACTTGACGCGGTCGTACTGCGCCAGGCCGTCGTCCTGCGCCGAGGGCTTGAAGCCGAAGGTGAAGTACAGGCACGCACCGGCGTGGTAGGAGTGCGACAGGTGGCACATGATGTAGCCGCGGACGCCGAGCTCGTCGAATGCGCCGTGGGCGGCCGACATCACCGTGTCGTAGAGCGTCGACAGACGGCTCCAGGGCGCCGACGTCTCGGAGACGTCGGCGAGCGCTCCGCGGTCGAGCAGGAAGTCGCGGATGTACGGCGTGTCGAACTTCTTCTGGTCGTAGAGCTCGCCAGGAGACGCCCCGATGCACAGTCCACCGTGACGACCGACGATCCGCCCCACGGCCTTGCGCTGGAGGGCGACGTGGCGCTGGGTGCCCTCGTAGCCGATGAAGGAGAGGCACATCGCGTCGACGTCGAAGCCGCGCCGGCGCCGCAGGTATGTCGTCAGCGCCCGGGACTTGAGGCCGTCGAGAACCGAGGGATCCTTCCTCGTCGCGAACGAGAACGCCGTCTCGTACGCGTCTGAGACCCGCGTCACCGAAGCGGCCGCCTCGCTCGCGGCGATGTCCTGCATCGCCGCGAGGCCGTCGGACCACGTCGGGAACAGGTAGCCGAGGATCACCCGGCGCTCTGGCACGCGGCGCACATGCACGGTCGCCTCGGTGATCACGCCCAGGCGCCCTTCGCTGCCCAGCACCATCTCCCGCACGCTCGGACCGGTCGAGGCGTGCGGCACGGGACGGGTCACGAGCAGGCCGGCGGGCGTGACGACGCGAACCGCGCGCGTCACGTCGGCGATATCGCCGTAGCGGTCCGACTGCATGCCCGAGGAGCGCGTGGCGATCCAGCCACCGAGCGTCGAGTGGGTGAAGCTGTCCGGGAAGTGGCCGAGCGTCCATCCCTGCGCGTTGAGCTGGCGCTCGACGTCCGGCCCGAGCGCGCCGACCTGGACTCGTGCGAGGCCGGACGGCGCGTCCACCGCAAGCACCCGGCGGAGCCTCGAGAGGTCGAGCGAGATGACCGGACGCTGCTCCTGCCCCGAGGCCTCGAGGCTGCCCGAGATGCTGGTCCCGCCGCCGAACGGGATCAGCACCGCGTCGGCTTCCAGAGCCGCGTGCATCACCGCCGCCACCTGCTCCTCGTCGGCCGGCCGGACGACCACATCCGGCAGCCGCCCGAGATCGCCGCGACGATGCCGCACGAGGTCACGCAGGCTCTTGCCGCGGGCGTGGACCACACGGTCGAGCGGCTCGGTTGACACGGAGTCGCCCACTGCCTGCTCGAGCGCGGCCGACATCTCGGGCGACAGCGACGGCTGCGGAACGCGCAGGTCGTCGAAGGCTGGTGGCTGAGCCACGATGCGGGTCACGTCGAGGTCGAGGGCGCCCTGCAGGAACGGCGCGAGAGCCGGCTTGTCCTCGTGCGTGAAGGAGACGCCTTCGTCCCCCCACCCCCACCACTTCATCGCGGCCATCGGGCTCCTCTGTCATCGACCATACGGCATGGTGACGCAGGGGATCGTTCCTGCGCGGTCAGCGCTGGCTGCCGGCGGGCGCGAGCCAGCACGTCGGTCGCTCTCGGTAGCAGAACTGCTACCCTGCGCTCGTGGCGATCATCCCGCAGAAGGAACTGCGCAACAACGTGGCGGACGTGCTTCGCCGGGCGGAAGCCGGTGAGGAGTTCACGATCACGGTCGCCGGTCGGCCGGTGGCGCAGCTCGGTCCGACCCAGCGGCGGCGCTGGGTGAGCGGGCCGAACCTCGCCCGTGTCTGGCAGACTCCGGCCCCGCAGACGCTCGCCGACGACCTCGAGCAGTTCCCGGCCGAGCTGGC
>JBKOYW010000090.1:0-6175 GCA_046744275.1 Actinomycetota bacterium | reverse complement strand
GGGCGGAGGTGGGCCGCGGGTGACCCAGGTCGCGGTCGCCGGCGCGCTCGTGCTCGTCGCGATCGCGCTCTCGCGCGCCGGTGGGCTCGGGCTCGAGCGCGAGCTGGCGGTGAGCGCGGTCCGTGCGGCCGTTCAGCTCGCGGCGGTCGGCGCGGTCGTCACCCTCGTCTTCGAGCATGCCGGGCTGGCGGCCGCGTTCGTGGCGGTCATGCTCGGCACGGCGACCGTCACCTCCGGGCGGCGGCTGCGCGGGGTGCCTGACGCCTGGTGGCGCGCCGGCGCGGCGATCGCGGCCGGCGCGGCGACTGGCATCGCCCCGATGCTGATCACCGGCGCGTTCAGCACCGAGCCGCGCGAGCTGATCCCGGTCGCCGGCATCCTGATCGGCGGCGCGATGGTCGCCACGTCGGTCACCGGCCGGCGGCTCACCGAGCACGTCGGCGACGACCTGGCGGCGATCGAGACCCGGCTCGCGCTCGGCGTCCCGGTCCACGAGGCGCTCTCACCCGCGGTCCGCACCGCGGCTACGACCGGCCTGATCGGGCTGCTCGACCAGACCAAGAACGTCGGGCTCGTCACGCTCCCCGGCACGTTCGTCGGCCTCGTGCTCGGCGGCGCGTCGCCGGCCGACGCGGCACGGCTCCAGCTCACCGTGCTGCTGGCGCTGCTCGCCGTCGAGGTGGTCGCCGCCCTGGCCGTGGCGCGGCTCGTGGTGGCCGGCCTCACCGCCCCCGGCGAGCGGGTGCGGGTGCCGGGGGTCTCCTGACCGCTACCAGGCCTGGCTCGTGCCGCAGTGCGGGCAGCCGACGGAGGTCGAGACCTCGGCCTTGAAGGCGTAGCCGCAGTGGCAGGAGTAGAGCGCGCGATCCTCGGGACCGCCGCTGCGCTTGGCGCGCGCGAGCGTCTGGAGGACCGCGGAGCGGCCGCGCGGCCGGCCATCGTGGCGGTCGCGGCGGAGTCGGGTTGGAAGTGAGGCGGTGAGCTGCATGTCCGTGCCTGACGTGAATAACGGTGGGCTTCTACGAAGGTTTCTCGGCCTCGTGTTGCAAACCTTTATGTGTTGTTCAGCACGAGGCACCTGCCATTCGTCCAGGTACCTGTGCGATTGGCCGGATGATCGAGTCGTGCCTGCCTTACGCGGGACGCCGCCTTCCGGATGCGACCTCGCCATAATCGGAGGCGAATGGATCCCGCTCGCAAGCGCACGGTCCGGCTCGTGGTGGCGCTCAGCGCCGCCGTGCTGCTCGCGGGCGCGCTGGTCTACACGAGCTTCTCCGCCTCGAGCGAGGCGCGCAGCCCGAGCCAGCTGCTGAGCACGGCGGAGCCGGGCAAGACGTACCAGCTGACCGGCAAGGTGGTTGCCGGCTATCAGCGCGAGGGCACCGTCACCAACTTCCGGGTGCGTGACCGGGCCGGCAACGTCTCCGTTCCCGTCCGCTACGAGGGCGTGCTGCCCGACCCGTTCCGCGCGGGCCGCGAGGTCATCGTCGACGTGCGCAAGCAAGGCACCGTCTTCGTGGGCGAGAAGGACTCGCTGGTGACGAAGTGCCCATCGAAGTTCACGGCCGAGAAGTGAGCGAAGCGAACGGTCAAGTGAGGCCGGATGCCGAACTCCCCGTCAGGACGCGGGCTGAATGCCCCGCGGAGCTAACCTGACGACGTGTTGGTCGCGGGCAAGGCCTGCCTGATTCTCGCGCTGGCCGTCTGCCTGTACGGCATCGGCGCGTCGCTCTACGGCGCCCGGACGGGGCGGCGGGAGTGGGTGGCGTCCGGCCGGCGGGCGGTCTAC
This sequence comes from Actinomycetota bacterium, assembly GCA_046744275.1. Lineage (GTDB taxonomy): Bacteria > Actinomycetota > Thermoleophilia > Solirubrobacterales > Solirubrobacteraceae > DASSUW01. Next base: position 4,386 of record JBKOYW010000090.1, on the reverse strand, counting down.
GCGCTGGCCGGCACGGCCGCAGTCGCCTTCGTGATCCTCGAGGCGGCGTTCATGCGCTCGGACTTCACGTTCGCGCTCGTCACCAGCCACTCCTCGACGACGACGCCCGCGTTCTACCGCGCGACCGCGGTGTGGTCGTCGCAGGAGGGCTCGCTGCTGCTGTGGCTGCTGCTGCTGTCGCTGTGGTCGAGCCTGATCCTGTTCATCACCCGGCGGCGGCTGCGCGAGATCGCGCCGTACGCGACCGCGGTGCTGCTCGGCCTCGGCGCCTTCTTCGCGTGCATGCTCGTGTTCCTGGAGTCGCCGTTCGACCGCACGATCGGCGCGGTGCCCGCCGAGGGCGTGGGGCTGAACCCGCTGCTCCGGCACCCGAGCATGATGATCCACCCGCCGATGCTGTACTCGGGGTACACGCTGTTCGCGGTGCCCTTCGCGTTCGCGGTCGGGGCGCTGGTGGCGCGGCGGCTGAACGCGGACTGGATCCGCAGCACGCGCCCGTTCACGCTCGCGGCGTGGTTCTTCCTCGGCGTCGGCATCGTGCTCGGCGCGCGCTGGTCGTACTCCGAGCTCGGGTGGGGGGGCTACTGGGCCTGGGACCCGGTCGAGAACGCGTCGCTGATGCCGTGGCTGACCGGCACCGCGTTCCTGCACTCGGTGATGATCCAGGAGAAGCGCGGGATGCTGAAGACCTGGAACGTCTCGCTCGTGCTCGCCACCGGCATCCTGGCCATACAGGGGACGTTCCTGGTGCGCTCCGGGATCCTCGAGTCGATCCACGCGTTCGGCGCCTCGACGCTCGGGGTGCCGTTCCTGCTGCTGATCATGACGATGATCGCCGGCTCGATCGCGCTCGTCGCGTCGCGGTCGGCGGAGCTGCGGTCCGAGCACCGGTTCGACTCGCTGCTCTCGCGCGAGGTCGTGTTCCTGCTCAACAACCTCGTGCTCGTCCTGCTGTGCCTGGTGATCTGGTGGGGCACGTTCTTCCCGCTGATCTCGGAGGCGCTGACCGGCCGCCAGCGCAGCTTCGCGGCGCCCGCGTTCGAGTTCTTCTCGGTCCCGCTCACGATGGTGCTCGTGCTGCTGTCCGGGATCGGGCCGCTGATCGCCTGGCGACGGGCGACGGCCGCCAACCTGCGCCGTAACTTCAGCGTCCCGATCGGCCTCGGGGCGCTCTCGCTGGCGCTCGCGCTCGTCCTGGGGTCGGGGTCTGAGATCGACGCGACGGTCATGTTCGTGCTCGCCGGCTTCGTGCTCGGCGCGGTCGGCCAGGAGCTCGTGCGCGGCGTGCGCGCGCGGCGCGTCATGGCGCGCGAGCCGGTCCCGGTGGCGCTCGTCTCGCTGATCCGGCGCAACCGGCGCCGCTACGGCGGCTACCTGGTGCACGCGGGGATGGCGGTCCTGTTCATCGGCATCGCCGCGTCCTCGAGCTTCGCCGACGAGCGCGACGTGGAGCTGACGCCGGGCCAGACGACGCGCGTCGGCGGCTACGACATGGAGTACGTGCGGCCGACCTCGGAGCTCGTGGCGGCCTCGAACGGGCGGCTGGAGCGGATCGACTTCGGCGCCGTCCTGCGCGTCACGCGCGACGGGCGCACCACGACGCTGACCACCGAGCGCTCGTACTTCCCGTCGGCCGGCCCGATGCTGGGGCCTGTGTCGCGGTTCTTCGAGGGCGAGGCGACGAGCGAGGTCGGCCTCCAGGCCGGGCTGCGACGTGACGTCTGGGTGTCCGTGGCGCCCGACACGCGCCGCCTCGAGCCGCGCGTGAAGGAGGGCGACGACGTCTTCACGGCGGCCGAGGGCGAGCTTGCCGCTGGCGAGCGCGACGCGTTCCTCGCCGAGGCGCTGCGCGGGCTCGTGCGCTCGTACACCGACGACCCGCCGCCCGCGACCTTCCGGCTGCTCGTGTCGCCGATGGTCACGTGGATCTGGATCGGCGCGCTCGTGGTCTTCCTCGGCGGCCTGATCGCGCTGTGGCCGTCGCCGCGTGCCGTCGGCCGGCGCGTCACGGCCGCCTACGCGGCCCGCGTCGGCCGCGAGGCGCGCGTTCCCGTTTGATGGCTTGATCGACCTGTTGGTCATCTTCGTGGTGCTCGCGCTCATCGTGCTGCTCGTCGCCGCGCCGCTGCGGGCGCGGCGCACGGAGGAGGCGGGCGAGAGCGCGGAGCTCGCCGAGCTGGAGGCGGCGCGGGACGCCAAGTACCGCGAGATCCGCGACGCCGAGCTCGACCACCGCACCGGCAAGCTCTCGGACGCCGACTGGCGTGCGCTCGATCGGGCGCTGCGCGCCGAGGCGGTCGAAATCCTGCGACGGCTCGACGAGCTCGACCCTCCAACCTCCGGCGCCTAGGAGCGTTCCAAGATGCATGAGACGGATCCTGATGCTCGCTGCCGCCGTGCTGCTGCTGGCGGCGCCCGCGAGCGCGCAAAACAAGAAGCACGCGCAGGTCTACAAGGCCCACCTGGAGGCCACTGAGGCGGCCACGACCGCCGGCATTCCGGACGCGCGCGGACGCGCTCAGCTGGTCGACGGACGCAAGAACAACAAGGTGTCGCTCCACATGAAGGGCCTCACGCCCGGCGAGACGTACCTCTGGCACGTCCACCAGGCCACCGGCGAGGGCGATCCCTGCGCCGCCGGCAGCACGGTCGGCAACCCGACGCCGTATCCCGGCTGGACCTACCGCGAGCTGACCGCCAATGAGTCGGGCAACGCGAGCTCGAAGGGCCGCTCCAGCACCTTCCCGGTCGAGGAGGAGGACACCGGCGGCGACTACTACGTGAACGTCCATCTCCAGGACGGGACGGTGGTCGCGTGCGGCGTGCTCGAGCGCAAGCGCGGCAAGCACCACGCCGACAAGGACCACGCCGGCGATGACGAACACGCTGACAAGGACCGTCGCGGCAATGGCCACTCCGAGCATGGCAACGGCAACGGCCGTGGCCACAACCATCACGACGACGACTGATCAAGGACCCTGGGGGCAGCTGCCCATGTCAGCCCCCGGGGCTGGGGGCGAATCCCGTCCCGCCTCCGGTCCGCCCCGGCCGCGGCGCACCCGCCTATCAATCCCCGGTGGGATGCGTCGCGGCCGGCGGGAGCTAGTACCCTGGGCAGCCGATGCTCGAGTCCGCGCTCTCCGTCCTGCAGGTCTTTGTCTCGGTGATTCTGATCTTCCTGGTGCTCCTGCACTCGGGGAAGGACGCCGGGATGTCGGGCGCCTTCGGCGTGGGCACCGCCGGCGGCTCGACCGGCGGTTCGCTGATGGAGCGCAACCTCGATCGCTGGACGATCTTCTTCGCGCTGCTGTTCGTCGTGAACACGTTCGTGCTGCTGAAGATCTAGCGCCATGTTCCAACCTCCCGGCCGTTCCGCCGTTGGTAACAGCGGGGGAAGGGGCGTCCACGAGCGCATGCCGCGGTGGGCGGTCCGCCGGGGGCGGTGCTGCGAGGGCACCGTCCCCGGCGAGACAGGCGCCTATCATGAGTGCCCATCGTGAGCGCCACGGCAACCGGCGACCATGACGACCGGGTCGACGCAAGGCCGCGCCGGCACCGGCTCCCCGCCGGCCTGCTCAGGCTGGCGTCCGACGAACGGCTCGTCGCGCTGCTGCGTGACGGCTCGGAGCCGGCGTTCGAGGCGCTCTACGCGCGCCATCACCGCGGCGTGCTGTCGTTCTGTCGCCACATGCTCGGCTCCCCGGAGGAGGCCGAGGACGCGCTGCAGCACACCTTCCTCTCCGCGTACGGCGACATCATGGGCTCGCGCAAGGAGATCCACCTGCGGCCATGGCTGTACGCGATCGCACGCAACCGCTGCCTCACCGTGCTGCGGGCGCGGCGGGAGGGCGTCGTCGCGGACGTCGTGGAGCCGTCGACAGAGCACCTCTCGGTCGAGGTCGAGCGCCGGCACGAGTTGCGCGCGCTCCTCGGCGACCTGGCCGGGCTGCCGGACGACCAGCGCGCGGCGCTCGTGCTCGCCGAGCTGGGCGACATGTCGCACGACGAGATCGGCCAGACGCTGGGGTGCCCGCGGGAGAAGGTGAAGGCGCTCGTGTTCCAAGCAAGAAGCTCACTGATCGCCAGCCGCGAGGCACGCGAGGCGTCGTGCGACCAGATCCGCGAGCAGGTCGCGAACCTGCGCGGCAGCGCGCTGCGCCGCAACCTCTTGCGCCGCCACGTGCGCGAGTGCGCCGGCTGCCGCGAGTTCCATGACCAGGTCCGGGCCCAGCGCCGCGAGCTCGCGCTGATCCTGCCGGTCGCGCCGTCGCTCGGGCTGCAGGCTGCCGTGCTCGGCGCCGGCGGGGCCGCGGTCACGAGCTCTGTCGTCGCCAAGACCGCGGTCGTGCTGGCGGTCGCCGGCACCGGCGTCGCGGCGGTCGAGAC
>JBKOYW010000372.1:0-5062 GCA_046744275.1 Actinomycetota bacterium | reverse complement strand
CACGACGTCGGCGAGGCCGAGCGGTTCGCCGACCGCGTGCTCGTGCTGGCGGACGGCGAGCTGCTGTTCACCGGCACTGCGGCGGATCTCGCCACCGAGATGGGCAGGCCAACCGACTTCGAGGCGGCGTTCGTCCGCTTCCTCCACGAGCGGGGTCACTAGGTGCGCTGGCTCCTCCTCAAGGACCTCCAGATCCTGCGCCGCTCGCCGCTGCTGGTGGCGCTGCTCGTGCTCTACCCGGTCGTGATCGCGTTGCTGTTCGGGTTCGCGCTGTCCGGCGGGCCCGAGAAGCCGCGCGTGGCGTTCGCGAACCTCGTCCCGCCCGGCGAGAGCGAGTTCAGCGTCGGCGGCCGCACGCTCGACGCCGCCGACTACGCCGACCGGCTGTTCGAGTCGATCGACCCGATCCCGGTCGACTCGCGCGAGGAGGCGATCGAGAAAGTCCGCTCCGGCGACGCGCTCGGGGCGCTCGTGCTCCCGGCCGACGCCACCGAGCGGCTGCGGTCGATGCTCGGGCTCGGCGGCGGCGACCCGCCGACCGTCGAGGTCTACTACAACGCCGAGGACCCGGTGAAGCGGCGCTTCGTCGAGTCGACGATCGAGGCGCGCCTGGCCGAGGCCAACGCCGCGCTGTCGGAGGTCGTGCTGCGCGAGGCGGCGGGCTACATCGACGTGATCGTGCGCGGCGGCGAGATCCCGCTGCCGCTGGTCGGCGCCGTCCAGATCCTCGGGCTCGAGCGCACGCGGACGATCATCGACAGCATCACCGCGTCGCTTCCGCGCGACTCGCGCGACCGCGCGGCGCTCGAGCAGGTGTCGCGCTTCGCCGGGTTGGCGGCCGAGAACCTCGACGTCTCGCGGCCGATCCTCGCCTCGATCGGCTCGCCGGTGCGCGTCGAGCAGAAGGTGGTCGAGGGCCGGCGGACGCCGCTGGACGCCTTCGCAGTCGCGGTGGCGGTGGCCGTCTCGCTGATGTTCGTCACGCTGCTGCTGGCCGCCGGGCTGCTGGCGCTCGAGCGTGAGGAGCAGGCGTTCGGACGGCTCGTCCGCGGGCTGGTCTCGCGCACCGCGCTGCTGACCGAGAAGGTCGTCCTGAGCGCGCTGTGCGCGCTGGCCGTCACGCTGCTGATGCTGTTCGGGCTGGCGGCGTTCGTCGGACTCGACTGGAGCCGCGTGCCGGCGTGGCTGGCGGCGCTGTTCGGCGGCGCGCTCGGCTTCGCGGCGATGGGCGTGGCGATCGGCGGCCTCGCTCGCGAGGTCCGCGTGGCCACGCTGCTGGCGATCCTGCTGGCGCTCCCGATCGTCTTCCTCGCGCTCGTCCCGTCCGGCAGCGTTGACCCGCTGCTGTACGACGCCATCAACCTCGTCAGCGGCCTGTTCCCGTTCAAGCCGTCCCTGCGCGCGCTCGACGCGGCGATCAACGGCGGCGATCTACTACTTCCCGTCGTTCACCTGCTGGGGCTGACCGCGGGGTTCTTCGCGATCGCCCGCGTTGCGCTCCGGCGGTTCGGCTGACCTAGACTCGGGGGCGTGTTCCCGGCGACAAGACTCCGGCGGCTCCGCCGCACCGGCCTCCTGCGCGGCCTCGTACGCGAGACCGAGCTGTCGGTCGACCACCTGATCTACCCGATGTTCGTGGTGGCCGGCGGGGAGCGGCGGTCGCCGATCCCGTCGCTGCCGGGCGTCGACCACCTGTCTATCGACGGCGCGGTCGAGGAGGCCGGCGCGGCCGCCGAGCTCGGGATCCCCGGGGTGCTGCTGTTCGGGCTGCCGGCGCACAAGGACGAGCAGGGCTCGGGGGCCTGGGACGACGAGGGCGTGATCCAGCTCGCCACGCGGGCGATCAAGGCCGCGCACCCCGACCTGCTGGTCATCACCGACCTCTGCCTGTGCGAGTACACGAGCCACGGCCACTGCGGCGTCCTGCGCGCCGACGGCGTGGTCGACAACGACGCCACGCTCGAGCTGCTCGCTCGCACGGCGGTCGCCCAGGCCGAGGCCGGCGCCGACGCCGTGGCGCCGAGCGACATGATGGACGGGCGCGTCGGCGCGCTGCGGGCCTCCCTCGACGAGCACGGCCTGGCCGAGACCCCGATCATCGCCTACAGCGCCAAGTTCGCCTCCGCCTTCTACGGCCCGTTCCGCGAGGCCGCCGACTCGACGCCCCAGACCGGCGACCGGCGCGGCTACCAGATGGACCCGGCCAACGCCCGGGAGGCGCTGCGCGAGGTGGCGCTCGACGCCGCCGAGGGCGCCGACGTGGTGATGGTCAAGCCCGCACTGGCGTACCTGGACGTCATCCGCCGGGTGCGCGACTCGACCGACCTCCCGGTCGCCGCCTACAACGTCAGCGGCGAGTACGCGATGGTCAAGGCCGCCGCCGCCCAGGGCCTGCTCGACGAGCGCGCCGCCGTGCTCGAGGCGCTGACCGGGATCCGCCGCGCGGGCGCCGACATCATCTTCACCTACCACGCCAAGGACGTCGCCCGATGGCTTCGCTGAAGATCCGCTCCCGCCGCGACGGCGCCGCCATCCCGCTCGACGAGGCGGACAAGAAGCTGCTCAACCTGATGCAGGGCAGCTTCGCCCTCACCCGGCGGCCGTTCGAGCACGTCGCCGGCCTCGCCGGTCTGACGGAGAGCGAGGTCATGGCGCGCGTCCAGCGGCTGCTCGACAAGCGGATCATCCGCGAGATCACGCCGATCTTCGACACCCGGGCGCTCGGCTACCAGTCAATGCTCGTCGCCGCCAAGGTGGACGCCGAGCACCCGCACCGGGCGGCCAAGATCATCAACTCGCACCCGGGCGTCACCCACAATTACCTCCGGACCCACGACTTCAACCTCTGGTTCACGATCGCGGTCGAGCCCGGGTCCAGACTGGGCCTCGCCGGGACGCTGGACGTGCTGGCCGCCGAGACCGGGGCGCAGTCGATCCGCCAGCTGCCGACCCTGAAGCTCTTCAAGATCCGCATGGACCTCGAGATGGAGCAGGGCACCGACACCCTCGCCGCCGAGGGCGAGGCGGTCCCGCCGCGCGAGCTCGACCCGATCGACCTGTCCGAGGACGACATCGCGACGATCCGCGCCACCCAAGGCCCGATGCCGGTGATCCCGGAGCCGTACGCGCCCGCCGCCGAGCGGCTCGGCGTCGGCCAGGACGAGGTCCTGCGGCGGCTGGAGTCGCTGCGCGAGCGCGAGGGCCTGCGGCGCGTGGCCGCGATCCTGTACCACCGACGCGCCGGCTTCTCCGCCAACGGTATGGGCGTCTGGAAGGTGCCGGAGGAGGACGTGCTCGAGACCGGCATCCGGATGGCCGCCTTCCGCGGGATCTCGCACTGCTACCAGCGGCCCACGTACGCCGACTGGCCGTACTCGGTGTTCACGATGGCGCACGGGCGCTCGAAGGAGGAGTGCGACGCGATCCTCGACTCGATCGCCGCCGCCACCGGCATCACCGACCGCGCCACGCTCTACTCGTCGACCGAGTTCAAGAAGGTCCGGATGCTCTACTTCACCGACGACTTCCGTCGCTGGGAGGAGGAGCGGGCCTGACCACCTCGCTGTCGGACGTCCGCTCTGCGGAGCTGTACCGGCGCGCGCTGCACGTGCTGCCGGGCGGCGTGAACTCGCCCGTGCGGGCGATGCGCTCGATCGGCCGCGAGCCGATCTTCATCGACCGCGCGGAGGGCGCCGAGATCATCGACGTCGACGGCAACACGTACGTCGACTACGTCTGCTCATGGGGCCCGCTGATCCTCGGCCATGCGCATCCCGAGGTGATCGAGGCGGTCACCGAGGCGGCCGCGCGCGGGACCACGTTCGGCGCGCCGACGGTGGGCGAGGTCGAGCTGGCCGAGCTCGTGTGCGCGCGGATGCCGTCGGTCGACATGCTGCGCATGACCTCCTCCGGCACCGAGGCGACAATGAGCGCGGTACGGCTCGCGCGGGCCGCGACCGGGCGCGACAAGGTCCTGAAGTTCGCCGGCGCCTACCACGGGCACGTCGACGGGCTGCTGGCGGAGGCCGGGTCCGGTCTCGCCACCCAGGGCATCCCCGCCTCGCCGGGCGTGCCGGCGGCCGCCGCGGCCCAGACCGTCGTGGTGCCGTGGAACGATGCGGCCGCGCTGCGGGCCGCGTTCGCAGAGCACGAGCTCGCCGCGGCGCTGTGCGAGCCGTACCCGGCCAACATGGGTCTCGTGCCGCCGCGCTGCGGGCACATCGAGCTCCTGCGCGAGCTGTGCACAGAGCACGGCGCGCTGCTCGTCTTCGACGAGGTCATCACCGGATTCCGGATCGCTCCGGGCGGCGCGCAGGAGCTGACCGGCGTGCTGCCTGACCTCACCGTGATGGGCAAGGTGCTCGGGGGCGGGCTGCCGGCGGCCGCGTACGGCGGCTCGACGGCACTGATGAACCGGATCGCCCCGGCCGGCGACGTCTACCAGGCCGGCACGCTGAGCGGCAACCCGCTGGCGGTGGCCGCGGGCCGCGCCGCGCTCGAGCTGCTCGACGAGGAGGCGTACCTGGCGCTGTCGGCGACGACCGGCGCGCTGGCCGACGGGCTGCGCGAGGCCGCGGGCGACCGCCCGGTCTCCGTCGTCTGCACGACCGGCCTGCTGACGGTCTTCTTCGCGCCCGAGCCGCCGCGCGACTACGCCGGCGCAGCCGCCTGCGACACCGAGGCCTACGGTGCCTGGTGCCGCGCGCTGCTCGCTCGCGGCGTGTACGCGCCGCCGTCGCAGTTCGAGGCGTGGTTCCCCTCGCTCGCGCACACCGGAGAGCACATCGCACGCACGATCGAGGCCGCGGCGGCCGCGTTCGCCGAGGTCTCGTGATCCTGGAGCGCCTCGCCCGCGAGGTGCGCGAGCGCGGCGGCCTGCTCGCGCAGTCGGTCGCGCCGGCCTCGCAGGACGGGCGCTACGGCGCGCTGGCCGCCTCCGGCGGGCGCGCGGCGGGCCGCCCCGACGACTACGCTCTCCTGGTCGAGGCGATCCACGAGGGCTACCTGCTGCACTACGCGGCCGGGCGCGTCGTCCGGCCGGAGGACCCCGACCTCTCGCTGC
>JBKOYW010000238.1:0-2430 GCA_046744275.1 Actinomycetota bacterium | reverse complement strand
CGTCGTCGGGTGGACCGGCAGCCGCTCGAGCCCCTCGACGAGCGGGTTCTCCTGCTGCATGACGGCCATCGCGTTACTCCGCGTGCGGCTGGCTCTGCGCCGCGGCGTCGGCGGCGACCACGGCGTGGCCGCCGAACTGGTTGCGGAGCGCGGCGTTCACCTTGGCGGCGAACTCGCCCCTGCCGCGTGACGAGAAGCGCTCGTAGAGCGAGGCGGTGATCACGGGCGTAGGCACGCGCCGGTCGATCGCGTCCTCGATGGTCCAGCGGCCCTCGCCCGAGTCCTCCACGTAGGGCGCGATCGAGGCGAGGTCGTTGCCCTCCTGCTCGAAAGCCCGCGCGGCGAGTTCGCAGAGCCAGGAGCGCACCACGGAGCCCTGCATCCACAGGTGCGCGATCTTCGCGTTGTCGAGCTCGTATTCGCACGAGTCGAACAGCGCGAAGCCCTCGGCGTAGGCCTGCATGATCCCGTACTCGATCCCGTTGTGGACCATCTTCACGTAGTGGCCCGCGCCGGTCGGGCCGAAGTGGCCCCAGCCCGGCCCGTGCTCCTCAGTCGGCGGCGGCGCGAGCACGTCGAGGACCGGGCTGAGCCGCTCCACGGCCTCGTCGTCGCCGCCGACCATCATGCAGTAGCCGACGCTGATGCCCCAGACGCCGCCGCTCGTGCCGACGTCCACGTAGTGGATGCCGTGCGGCCGCAGCTCCTCCTGGCGGCGCTTGTCGTCCGTCCAGCGCGAGTTGCCGCCGTCGACGATCGTGTCGCCCTCCTCGAGCAGCTCGGCGAGCTGCTCCACCGTGCTCTGCGTGGGGTCGCCCGCGGGAACCATGATCCAGACCGTCCGCGGCGCCTCGAGCTGCGAGACGAGCTCCTCGAGCGAGCCCGCGCCCGTCGCGCCGTGGCCCTCAGCGGCGCTCACCGCCCCCTCGTCGAAGTCGAACACGACGCACTCGTGCTCGGAGTCGCGCTGGATGCGGTGAACCATGTTCCCGCCCATCTTTCCGAGGCCGATGAACCCGAGCTGCATCAGATCAACCCCCTCAGGGCGTCCGGCCCGTCGATCTCGATTCGCACGACCTCCAGGCCGTGCGAGCGGAGCGTCTGCATGTCGCCGAGCGCCTGGGCGTTCTTCAGGTGCTCGAACGAGTAGCCCGCCTCCGGTATCTCGATGTCCTCCTCCGCAGGCTGGTAGACCTGAATGAACAGCCCGTTCGCCGGGCCGCCCTTGTGGTACTGCCCGGTCGAGTGGAGGTAGCGCGGGCCGTACCCGAACGTGGTCGTGCACTTGGTGCGGTCCCGCAGCGCCACCCGCAGGTCGGCCACGGCGCCGTCGAACTCGTCCGAGGGCGTCACGTAGCCGAGGATCGCTATGTACTTCGGCGGCGCAGCCTTCGCGAGCAGGTCCTCGAGCGAGCCTCGGTCGAGCTCGGGAAGGCCTTCCTCGAGGATGCGCGCCGTGTTGTCCTTGGCCTCCTGCACGTTCGGCTGGTCGAACGGGTTGATCCCGAGCGCCCAGCCCGCGACGGCGGTGGCGAACTCGGTGACGAAGAAGATCCGCCCGAGGTCCGCGGCGCCGCCGATCACCCGCCCCGTGGTGGTCGGGTGGCCCGCGCGGCCAAGCGCCTCGATCTTCGCGTCGAGCTCTGCGTCGGGCTCGTCCTCGTTGCGCAGGTAGGCGAAGACGCGGTCATCGCCGTAGTCCTCCGGCGCCCCGAGCGGCTCGTCGGCCACCGGCAGGACGCCCTTGCCGTGCTTCCCGGTCGACTCCGCGAGCAGCTGCTCGACCCACAGCCCGAAGCTCGAGATCGGCTCCGAGACCACGTAGGTGAGCTTGTCGCGTCCGTGCTGGGCGAGCTCACCCATCACGCAGCCGAGCCACAGGCCCGAGTTCGACTCCGGGGAGTCGAGCTGCGCGCAATTCTGCTCGGCCACCTGCGCTTGGTGGAGCATGCCCTCGATGTTCACGCCGGCCAGCGCGGCCGGGACGAGGCCGAAGTACGACAGCACCGAGTAGCGACCGCCGATGTCCGGATCGTTCTCGAACACATGGCGGAAGCCACGCTCGCGCGCCAGATCCACAAGCGGGCTGCCGGGGTCGGTGACCGCGCAGAAACGCGAGCCGTCCCCGCCGCTGCGCTCGTAGAAGTAGCGCATGTGCGAGAGCGTCTCGATTGTGCCGCCGGACTTCGAGGACACGACGAACAGGGTCTTGTCGAGCTCCACCTGGCGCTCGATGTCGCGCACCGCGCCCGGGTCGGTCGAGTCGAGCACGTGCAGCCTCATGCCTCCCGGCACCTCGCCATAGGAGCGCCGGATCACCTCCGGCCCGAGGCTCGAGCCGCCCATGCCGAGCAGCACGGCGTGCTCCAGGCCGTCCGCCCTGGCCGACTCCGCGAACTCGTGCAGCTCGCCCGCGTGCTCGAGCATCTT
>JBKOYW010000462.1:0-5418 GCA_046744275.1 Actinomycetota bacterium | reverse complement strand
CCGGCATAGCCGCCGCCGCGCCTGATGTACCGGCGGAACGCGGACCACTCGCTGTCGGTCAACAGCGGGGCATCGCCGCGCACGCCGCCGACGGTGCTGAGCCAGACGACGACGTCGTAGGGCGCCAGGCCGGCGTTCGTGAACCGGTCCGACGTCTGATCCGCTGTGACCTCGACACCGTTCGCCGCGCCCCACAGCTGGAGCTGCTCGATCGCGTACGGGATCGACGGATGGCGGAACCCTGTCGTCTCGTGGTAGACGAGCGCCCGGATCGTGTCGCCGCGTTTCCCACGGGAGTCGTCCTGCGATCCGCCGCTGGCCACCCCCACGAACGCGATGGCGCAGGTCAACCCGAGTACGACCGCCGACATACGACGCATTGCACTCTCCTCCCTCTGGAGAACGACGGCTCGTAGTTAGCGCCGCGCGAGCGGCCTGGTCAAGATCGCGGGTGAAATGCTGACCATGGGGCCGCTGCTAGGGTCCGGCGTCGCATGGCCGCCGGTGCCGAGACGCTCAAGCGCACCCCTCTGTACGACCGCCACGTAGCGGCGCATGCACGCCTTGTTCCCTTCGCCGGATGGGAGATGCCCGTCCAGTACAAGGGGATCCGCGAGGAGCACGTCGCGGTCCGGACCGGCTGCGGCGTCTTCGACGTCTCGCACATGGGCGAGGTCGAGACCACCGGACGCGACGCCGAGAAGTTCCTCCAGCGCGTGCTGTCCAACGACGTGTCGAAGATCGCGGAGGACGGAGCTCACTACTCCGTGCTCTGCCGCGAGAACGGCGGCGTCCTCGACGACCTCTTCACGTACCGCCACGGCTCGGGCTTCCTGACCGTCACCAACGCCTCCAACCACGAGCGCGACCTCGAATGGATGCGTCGGCAGGCGCGCGGCTACGACGTCACGGTCCATGACCGCCTGCGCGACTACGCAATGCTCGCCGTCCAGGGCCCGCAGGCGCGCGAGCTGGTGGCGCGACTGGCCGACAGCGAGCTGCCGAAGCGCTTTCGCACCGCCCGAATGCAGCTGGCAGGCGTCCCCGGCGTCCTGGTCTGCGGGACCGGCTATACCGGCGAGGACGGCGTCGAGCTGCTGATCGCGCCCGGGTACGCGACCACGGTCTGGGACGCGCTGGTCGAGGCCGGCGCGACGCCTGCCGGCCTGGGCGCGCGCGACACGTTGCGGCTCGAGGTCTGCTTCCACCTCTACGGCAACGACCTGATGGAGGAGCGCGGGCCGATCGAGGCGGGCCTCGGCTGGTGCTGCAAGGAGGACACCGGCTTCATCGGCTCCGAGGCGGTCCGGGCGACCCGCGAGGCCGGCCCGCAGGAGAAGCTGGTCCCGTTCGTCATGACCGGGCCGGGGATCGCCCGCCAGGGAAACCCGGTCGTCGGCGGCGGCGAAGTGACCTCGGGCACGATGTCCCCGTGCCTGGGGATCGGCATCGGCATGGCCTACGTGCCCGCCGACAAGGCAGAACCGGGTACCCAGATCGAGATCGACGTCCGCGGCAAGCCGCGCCAGGCCGAGGTGCGGGAGAAGCCGCTCTACTCCAAGGAGCGCTGAACGTGGCCGACGCGAGCTATCCCGACGACCTCAAGTACCACCCCGAGCACGACTGGGCGCGGATCGACGGCGACGTCGCCACGTTCGGCATCACCTGGTACGCCCAGGACCAGCTCGGCGAGGTCGTGTTCGTCGACCCGCCGGAGGTGGGCAAGACCGTCGCAAAGGACGAGCCGTATGCGGAGATCGAGTCCGTCAAGGCGGTGTCGGACGTCGTGGCGCCACTGTCGGGCGAGATCGTGGAGGTCAACGAGGCGCTCGGCGACTCGCCGGAGCAGATCAACGAGGACCCCTACGGCGAGGGCTGGCTGGTCAAGATCCGGCTCAGCGACGCGTCCGAGGTCGAGGAGCTGCTGGACCGCGAGGCGTACGAGGGCAGCCTGACTTGAGTCGCTACACCTCCGCCACCGACGCCGACCGGAAGGCGATGCTCGAGGCCATCGGCGCCGGCTCGATCGACGAGCTGTTCGCCGACATCCCCGAGAGCGTCCGGCTCGACCGGCAGATCGACCTGGCGCCCGGCAAGCCGGAGCAGGAGGTGTACGCGTACCTGCGCGACCTCGCGGCGCGCAACGTGTCGGCCGAGGACGAGATCTGCTTCCTCGGGGCGGGGATGTACGACCACTACGTGCCCGCTTTGGTCGACGCGCTGCTCGGCCGCTCCGAGTTCCTGACGCCGTACACGCCGTACCAGCCGGAGGTCTCGCAGGGGACGCTCCAGGTCATGTTCGAGTACCAGACGGCGATCAGCGAGCTGACCGCGCTGCCGGTCTCGAACGCGACGCTCTACGAGGGCCCGTCCGCGGTCGCCTCGGCGGGGTGGATGGCGCGGCTCCAGAACGGCCGCGGCCGCTTCGTCGTCTCGCGCGCGCTGCACCCGCACTCGCGCGAGGCGCTCGCGACCACCGCGCTCGCCTACGGCACCACGGTGGAGGAGCTGCCGCTCGCCGGCGGCGTGACCGACGCCGGCGCGCTGCGCGAGGCGATCGGCGACGACGTCTCGGCGGTCTTCCTGCAGCAGCCGAACTTCCTCGGCGCTGTCGAGGACCTCGAGGAGCTCGCCCCGATCGCGCGCGAGAGCGGCGCCCTGGTCGTCGTCCAGGTCGACCCGATGACGCTCGGCGTGCTGCGCCCACCCGGCGAGTTCGAGGTCGACATCGCGGTGGGGGAGGGCCAGTCGCTGGGCAACCGGCTCGACTACGGCGGCCCGTCGTTCGGGTTCTTCGCGGCGCGCGAGGAGTACATCCGCCGGATGCCGGGCCGGATCGCAGGCGAGACCGTCGACGCCGACGGGAAGCGCGGCTTCGTGCTCACGCTGCAGACCCGCGAGCAGCACATCCGGCGCGAGAAGGCCACACACAACATCACGACCGCGCAGACGCTCAACGCGCTCGCCGGCGTCGTCTACCTGTCGTGGCTCGGCCGCCGCGGGATCGTCGAACTCGGGGAGCTGCTGCTGCACCGCACGGCCTACGCGCGGCGCGCGCTGGCGGCGCTCGAGGGCGTCGAGCTGCTGCACGAGCAGCCGGTCGTGCGCGAGTTCGCGGTTCGGCTGAACGCGCCGGTCGACCGCGTGATCGAGCGCTGCGCCGCCGAGGGCGTCAACCCCGGCTATCCGCTCGGCGCCGACTACGACGAGTTCGACGACGGGCTGCTGGTGGCGATCACCGAGCAGCGCTCGCGCGCCGACATCGACCGGCTTGCCGAGGTGCTCGGCGCCGCGGTCGCGTCAGAGCGTCAGGCGGTGCACGCGTGACGCAGACGATCTTCGAGAAGTCCGTCGAGGGCCGCCGCGCGTTCGTGGCACCGGAGCTCGACGTCCCGCGCGACGACGAGGCGCTGCCGGAGCGCTTCCGCCGCGCCGACCCGCCGCGGCTCCCGGAGATCGCCGAGCCCGAGATCGTCCGCCACTACACGACGCTCTCGACGCGCAACTTCCACGTCGACCAGGGCTTGTATCCGCTCGGCTCGTGCACGATGAAGCACAACCCGAAGCTGCACGAGCGCGTGGCGGCGCTGCCCGGGCACGCGCGGCTGCACCCGCTGCAGACGCCTTCGCGGGCCCAGGGCGCGCTACAGCTGATGTGGGAGCTCCAGGCCGCGCTGGCCGAGATCGCCGGCCTGCCGCACGTGTCGCTGCAGCCGTCGGCCGGGTCGCAGGGCGAGCTGGCCGGCGTCCTGCTCACGCGCGCGTACCACGAGGCGCAGGGCGAGCACCGCCACAAGGTCCTCACGCCCGACACCGCCCACGGCACCAATCCGGCGACGGTCACGATGGCCGGCTACGAGGTCGTGAAGGTCGGCACAGCGGACGACGGTGGGGTGGACCTCGAGGACCTGCGCTCGAAGATCGACGACGACGTCGCGTCGCTGATGCTCACGAACCCGAACACGCTCGGCGTCTTCGACCGCAACATCGAGGAGATCGCCACGATCATGCACGACGTGGGGGCGACGCTGTACTACGACGGCGCGAACCTCAACGCGGTCATGGGCCGCGCCCGGCCGGGCGACATGGGGTTCGACATCGTCCACTACAACCTGCACAAGACGTTCACCCAGCCGCACGGCGGCGGCGGCCCGGGGGCGGGGCCGATCGCAGTGTCCGACCGGATCGAGCCGTATCTGCCGCGGCCCCAGGTCGTCCGGCGCGACGACGGCACGTTCGACCTCGATTTCGACCGCCCGCAGTCGATCGGCCGCCTGCGCGGCTTCCAGGGCAACTTCGGCGTCTTCGTGCGCTCCTATGCGTACATCCTGTCGCTCGGCGCCGACGGCCTCGCGGAGGCGAGCGACACCGCGGTGCTGAACGCCAACTACCTGATGGCGCGGCTGCAGGAGCTCTGCGGCGAGCACCTGCCGGTGGCGTTCGACCGCACTTGCATGCACGAGTTCGTGCTCACCGGCGGGCCGATGAGGAAGGCGCTCGGGATCAAGACGCTCGACCTCGCCAAGCGGCTGCTCGACCACGAGTTCCACCCGCCGACCGTCTACTTCCCGCTGCTGGTCGACGAGGCGCTGCTGATCGAGCCGACCGAGACCGAGACGCGCGAGACGCTCGACGCGTTCGCCGAGGGCGTGAAGGCGATCCTCGACGAGGCCGCCGAGGATCCGTCGATCGCCCGGAACGCCCCGTACGACACGCCGGTGCGGCGGCTCGACGAGGCGGGCGCGGCGAAGCGGCCGGTGGTGCGCCAGGCGATGTAGTGGCCGGCGAGCTGATGCTCAGGGCTGGGCGGCGGCGGGTGCGGATCTCGAACCCGGACAAGGTCCTGTTCCCGGACGACGGCATCACTAAGGAGGATCTCGCGCACTATTACGCCGCGGTCGCCCCGGTCATGGCGCCGCACCTGCGCGACCGGCCGCTGAACCTCTGGCGCTGGAACCGCGGGATCGACAACGAGGTGGTCATCCAGCAGGCGCTCCCGAAGGGCGCGCCGGACTGGGTCAAGCGGGTGACCGTGCCGCGGCGGCGCGGAGGCGACGTGACGCACGCGGTGGGCGGTGAGCCGGCGACGCTCGTCTGGCTCGCGAACCAGAACTGCATCACGCCGCACATGTGGACGGCTCGCATGGACCGGCCCGATCACCCCGACCGGCTGGTGTTCGACTTCGACCCGCCCGACGACGGCGACACGCACCTCGACGCGATCCGGGCGGGCGCGCTGGCGGTCGGGGACCTGCTGCGGGAGCACCGGCTGACGCCGTACGCGATGACCTCGGGCTCTCGCGGGATCCACGTCGTGGCGCCGCTGCGGCGCCGGCACACGTCCGACCACGTGCGCGCGGTCGCCGGCGAGCTCGCCGAGGAGGTCGCCGAGCGGCTCCCGGACCAGCTCACCACCTC
>JBKOYW010000354.1:0-4302 GCA_046744275.1 Actinomycetota bacterium | reverse complement strand
CTGCGCGACGACGAATCGGCACGCGCCGCGACCGTGTTCCTCGCGCTCGTGGGAGCCGGGTTCTCGGCGTGGCTGACATACGTCGAGGTGGCCAAGCTGGACGCGATCTGCATCTGGTGCGTCGGCTCGGCCGTGTGCATGCTCGCGCTGGCGGGGCTGTCGGCGGCGCGCATGCTCGGCGCGCCGCCGATGCGCTGATCTACGCCGCCGGCTGGAGGATCCGGATCGCGTCACATTCGACCGGTGCCAACGCCGGGCTTCCATCATCGAAGGCTCGTGGCCGGCCCGTCGCCCGGCCGGCGGCCCGGGCGCCATCGCGTCACGGGCGCGCC
Source organism: Actinomycetota bacterium (assembly GCA_046744275.1). Lineage (GTDB taxonomy): Bacteria > Actinomycetota > Thermoleophilia > Solirubrobacterales > Solirubrobacteraceae > DASSUW01. The sequence goes on along the minus strand of JBKOYW010000354.1, from coordinate 3,970 downwards.
GGCTCGATCTCGGAGAACCGATAGCCGAGACGCCTCCTTCGCCAAGACAAAGCAGGCGTCCGATGAGATCGCAGCCGCGCAAGCTGTTGGTCGTCACTTGCGAGCGTCTCAGCGTTGACCATCGAAACGCTCGCTCGCCCACGGAGCGACACTCCGATCGCGCGTGAGCGGCGGCGTCGTGCCCCGCGAGCTCGGTTTTGACCTTCGGCAACGACTGAGGTGCCGCCGCTGCATCGCGGACTCGGCGATCCGCGGTGAGGCCGAGTTCTGAAGCAAGCGCGGGTGGCGTGCGGCTTGACCGGCGCTTCCGCGCATCCCGGAACCGTGGGAAGATCGAGCTGTGGACGACCGGCCTGTCCACACCGCGGAACTCTCTGCCGCGGCGCTCGCGGTCGAGAACGAGCGCCTCCAGCGGGCGTTGCAGGCGCGACTGAGCGAGGAGGCGGCGCTGCGGCGGGTGGCGACGCTGGTAGCACAACAGCACGCGCCCGAGACGGTGTTCGCCGTCGTCACCGAGGAGGTGGCGCGTCACCTGGACGCGGATTCGGCGATCACGGTGCGCTATGACAACCCCGGGCGTGCGTCGGTGGTCGCCAGTTGGAGCGCCCCGGGGGTCACGACCCTCACCGTCGGCCGGCAGATCGTGCTCAGCCCGCAGGCGGCGCTCGCGCGCGTGCAGGCGACGCGCGCGCCCGCGCGGGTCGACTCCTTTGAGGGTATGCCCGGGCAGTTTCCCGCGGAGCTCCGGCAGCTCGGTCTCCGTGCGGTCGTGGCCGCGCCGATCCTCGTCGACGGTGACCTGTGGGGCGCTGTGGCGGCGAGCTCAAGAACCGATCCCTTCACCGCGGTCTCGGAAGCGCGCATCGGTGCGTTCGCCGAGCTCGTCGCGCAGGCGATTGCCAACGCGGACGCGCGGATCAAGCTCAAGGAGTCGCGTGCCCGGATCGTCGAGGCGACCGATGACGCGCGCCGTCGGATCGAGCGGGATCTTCACGACGGAGCGCAGCAGCACCTCGTCGCGGTTGCGCTCTCGCTGCGGCTCGTGGCTCGGCGGGCAGAGCCATCCACTGCGGCGGCGATCGACGGCTGCATCGAGGATCTGCTGACCGCTCTGGCCGAGCTACGCGAGCTGGCGAGGGGGCTGCATCCGGCGGTCCTCACGGAGCGCGGCCTGGTGCCGGCGCTCCAGATGCTCGCGGCGAGATCTCCGGTGCCCGTCGTCCTCGATGCTCGTCTCGAAGGCCGCCTTCCTCCCGCTCAGGAGGTCGCGCTGTACTTCGTCGCCGCCGAGGCGTTGACCAACGTCGCCAAGTACGCCGAGGCGAGCGCCGCCGAGGTCACGTTGCAGGGCGACGACCGGTGTGCCGAGATCGCCGTCGTAGACAACGGCGTCGGCGGAGCGCACACCGACGCCGGCAGTGGCCTCCGTGGACTATGCGATCGAGTCGAGGCGCTCGGCGGTCACCTGACGCTCGCAAGCGCGCCAGGCGCAGGTACCACCATTCGCGCCCGCGTGCCGGTCGGGAAAGGACTCCCCCTGTGATCTCCGGCCGGCCGCGACGCTCGCCGCCGCGAGGCAGCCCGCCGGCACGTCCGGCTGAGATTCGCTCGCGGGAATCGACACGCCAGCTGTGCTCAACCAGCCGCGCGGTACCACCCGGGTTCCCGCGTGAGACCACCTGAGCGACGGCCTGTCGCGGCCGGGCTCGGCCGCGGTCACCGCAAGGCCTTCGCACCCAGATAGCTCGCCGGAAGCGGAATCGGCTCGGGCTGGGGCTGCGAACCCTCGCCCCACGACGTCCGCATGGTCACCCAGGACGGCGCCAACCACGGCTGGCGAGCGATCGCCGCCGCGTTCCCGGACCGCGGCTGGGGCATCGCGTTCTCACCAACGGCGACAACGGCGAGGCGGTCATCGACGCCGTGATGGACCAGCTCGTGGGCTGAGCCCGCCGAATCCGTGCCCCCCGGCTCAGCCGGCGACGCAGCTTTCAGGTTCGTAGCGGTTCTCACCGGCCGGGGGACGGCCCCGGCGTTTGTGCGACACCGTCGACGACCACCAAGCGGCCGCGCCGACCTCCCACTCGCTAGCGCATCTGCCTCGATGTAGCAGGAGCGAGGCTAGGCGCGCTCGCGCGATCGCCGCGCTGCCGCCAATCGTCCATCTCAGCAGCCAGCGGACGCTCGAACCGGTGCGCCAAGACGGCTGCTTTGCCGAGAAGCAGGAGCCTCGCCCTGCGCTCCTCCTCATCGTCGAGGCTGTCGCACAAACGGGTCCGTCCGGGCGGCTCAGGAGCATTCCGGCATGGCGCAGAACTTCATCGAAGGCCGCCGTGAGCAGGGGTTTTTGTTGCCGCCGGATGTTCGGGAGTGGCTGCCGGCGGATCACTTGGCGTGGTTTGTGATCGACGCCGTGGCGGAGATGGATCTGTCGGCGTTCTATGCCGCTTATCGGGCTGATGGTCATGGCCGCGCGGCGTATGAGCCGTCGCTGATGGTGGCGCTGATCTTGTACGCGTTTGCGACCAGGGTGCGTTCGTCGCGGGCGATTGAGTGTCACTGTCGTCAGGACGTGGCCTACCGCGTGATCACCGGCAACCTGGTGCCTGATCACGCGACGATCGCACGGTTCATCTGTCGCCACGAGGGGGCGCTGGCTGAGCTGTTCAGCGAGGCGTTGAAGCTCTGTGCGAGGGCAGGGCTGGTGAGGCCGGGAGTGGTGTCGATCGACGGCACCAGGATCGCGGGGAACGCCAGCCCGGAGGTCAACTATGAGTTCGAGCAGATCGCGCGCGAGATCGTCGCGGAGGTCAGGGCGACCGACGAGGCCGAGGACGAGGAGTTCGGCGAGGCGCGTGGTGATGAGCTGCCCGAGCGGGTGCGCACCGCCGAGGGCCGGCGCGAGTTCTTCCGCCGGGCCCGCGAGCAGATGCGGCGCGAGCGGGAGAGCCCTGAGCCGGTCGCCGAGCCCGAGGCGGAGGCGACCGATGAGGTGCCGCTTGAGCTCGATGCCAACGAGATCGTGGGGCGCGGGCGGCAGGGGCGCGATGCGTGGTTGCGCGAAGGCAAGCGCCAGCTCGAGCAGCATCGCTGGGAGAATCCGGATCCGATCTCCCGGTCGCGGGGTGAGCGGCTGCTGTTGGCGGCCCAGCGGCTGGACGCCGACCTTGACAGCAAGCGCCGCGCCAACCAGGCCTACGAGCACTACCGGGCGACCGCGCGCGACCGGCTGGGTCGGCGGCCGGGCGGCCGGGCCAACCCGCATCGGCCGCCCGAGGTGCCGGCCGGGAAGGTCAACGTGACCGACCCGGACTCGCGGCCGATCCCGATTGGGTTCGGGTTCGTGCAGGGCTACAACGCCCAGGCCGCGGTCAACGAGCAACAGATCGTGCTCGCCGCCGAGATCACCAACAGCTCGACCGACTTCTCACAGCTGGATCCGATGGTCACCGCCACCCTGAGCGAGTTGGAGCGGGCGGGGATCGAGCAGCGGCCCGAGGCGGTCGCCGCCGACGCCGGCTACTGGAACGAGCAGCACATGGACGAGGTGGTCGCCAACAAGCACATCCCGGTGCTGATCGCGCCCGACAAGGGCACCCGCGGCACCCCCAAGCGCTGGTTGACCAGCGGCCGCGCGTCATGGATGCGCAGCGTGCTGGCGACCGAGCACGGCCATGAGCGGTATCGCAAACGCAAACAGACGGTCGAGCCGTTGTTCGGCAACACCAAACACAACGGCGGCTTTTACCGCTTCCACCGGCGAGGCAGGATCAAGGTGCGCCTCGAGTGGCGGTTACTGATGATGAGCCACAACCTGACCAAGGTTCACCGCCACCAGCTCGCGACCGTGGGGGCCTGAAACGGCCCCCACAGCGTCACACCGCCGCTCACGGCGGGCCCGCTCCTGACGACATGCCCACCATCAACGGGCCGAGCCATCGCCCGCGCCTTTGAGCGACAGCCTCCGTCC